>CAMCFD010000001.1 GCA_945874115.1 Rickettsia typhi
ATTCTTCTTTTTACAACCATGATTTCTAAATAAATTTTTATAATTAATCTTATAAATAATGGCGAAAAAACATCGATAAATCAAGAACAATAGAAATTTATTAATTTCGCGCTACAATTTTATGGTTTTTAAAATCACATTCTTGCAAAAATATCAAGAAAGGTCGGAAAAGATGTCGCAATCATTTGACAATCGTCGATTTCAAGGCCATTTTCAAGGCTTAAGCCCATTATGAAAAATGACATTGCGATGCGATGATCCATTGCGGTTGTGATTTTTACGAGATTTTTTGGCTGATGAATTCCACCTTCAACTTCTAAAAAATCATCGCCCATTTTAAGCTTGACGCCGCAATTTTCTAGGTTTTGTGCGATCATCAACAAACGATTGCTTTCTTTAACTTTCAACTCGGCAAGGCCACACATTTTTGTTTTTCCTTTTGCGTGCGCCGCGGCAATTGATAAAATTGGATATTCGTCAATCATAGACGGAGCGCGATCCGCCGGCACTTCAATTCCTTTCAAATCACTTGATTCGACTAAAATATCAGCAACTTTTTCGCCGCCAATTTCGCGCAAATTTTTAAATTCAATATTTCCGCCCATCTCTTTGAGCGTAGAAATAATGCCGTCGCGCAGAGGATTTATCCCGACATTTTTTATCGTGATTTTCGAATTTTTTGTGATTAGGGCCGCAACAATAAAAAACGCCGCAGAAGAAATATCGGCAGGAACTTCGAAATTTTTGGCGCCAAATTCTTGCATTCCTTGATAAGAAATTTTCGTACCGCTTTTGCCATAATTTTCAACTCCGATTTTAAGTCCTAAATGACGCATCATAATTTCAGAATGATCGCGACATTTTTCTGGTTCGATTATCACTGTGGTTCCGCGAATATTAAGGGCTGCGAGCAATATGCAGCTTTTAACTTGCGCTGACGCCACCTTCATTTCATATTCGATCGGCAACGGATTTTTCGCGCCAACAACCGCAAAAGGCATTAGATTATTTTGGCGTGCGATTATTTTTGCACCAATTGCGGTGATCGGTTCAAAAACTCGCTTCATCGGACGTTTGCGCAGCGAAGCATCGCCCGTAAAAAATGACGTGAAGTCGTAAGAAGCCACCAATCCAGCCATAAGGCGCGATGAGGTGCCAGAATTTCCCATGTCAAAAATATCAGCACTTTCTTGAAGGCCGGCATAACCAACGCCGTTAACTTGCCAAACTCCGTCGCTGTCTCGCGAAATTTCAACACCCATTTGCCTTAGAGCCGCAGCAGTTCTAAGGACATCTTCACCTTCAAGTAATCCTTTAATTTGAGATTTTCCATAGGCCAAAGCCGAGAAAATCAAGGCGCGATGTGATATTGATTTGTCTCCGGCAACTTCAATTTCGCCTTTCAACGCAATATCTTTCTTGATCGAAATTAGCGGTTTTTTTTCTTGATTATGCATTTTGTAATAAAATTTTTTAGTTGATTATAGTGAATTTAGACAAAAATTGCAACAAATAAAGTGTCGCAAAAACAGTGTATAAAATTCTCTCAATTTGCAAGTTTATGTTCGATAACAAACCTAGAGCGCCAAGCCCTGTCAAAATTGCTTGATTAATTGCTTTATAATTGTTATTTTTTAATTATAAGAAATATTACATTAAAAATTATCGCTAAAATGAGCAAAGAAGTTCTTTATAAAAACATAAGAAATCGTTGGAATGCCTCAGAGGTGAGCGTTAAGGGCGTTTTGGGTGGCTATGAAAATCTTCACGAAGCAGATTTAAAATCGTCGATAATGACATTAGATTGGCTAAAAGAAACTGGGCAAATTAACGGTGGACAAGCTCTTGATTGTTGCGCCGGCATTGGTCGCGTCACCCAAAATGCTCTGCAATATTATTTTGACGAAATTGATTTATTTGACCAAGAAAAAAATTTTACTGATTATTGCGAAGAATTTTTTGCACAAAATGATAAAATCGATGAAATTCTATGCTGTTCTTTGCAGGAATATGAGTTTATAAAAAAATACGATTTAATCTGGGTTCAGTGGGGATTCGAGAATCTTGAAGATGAAGATTTGACGCAATTTTTGTTAAAATGCAAAGATTCTCTAAAAGAAGGTGGCGTGATTATTGCGAAAGAAAATTTTACAAGTCTTGAAGATTTTTATTTGGGCGAGAACTATAAAATAAGGTCGCAACAGCTTATCGCAGATTTTTTTGAGAACTGTGGTTTTGAAATTTTAGTTCAAGAATCGCTTGAAGATGAGTGGCCGCAAGAATTATTTCGAATTATTACTTTTGTCGCAAAACCAAAGGCGTACGAAGTCTTTTTATAATTCTGTTTTTCACCAATAATTAGCTTTTTAGGCCGAAATTATGAAGCGTAGAAGGTTTTATTAGCGGAAAATGGCATATCATCCATCGCGCGGCAAAAACTACAACTCTAAATTCAACATTTCGTCGTAAGACGGCCTTTTTCTGATGATTTTAAAATTATCGCCATCGACTAAAATTTCAGGAATTAGCGGTCGACAATTATATTCGTTCGACATAGACGAACCATAGGCTCCGGCGGTTAGAAATATCATTAAATCTTGCGGTTTTGGGTTTATTAATTCGCGATTTTTTGCCAAAACATCGGTCGATTCGCAAATTGGCCCAACCACATCGCACTTTAGTTTTTCGCCAAATTTTTTTACAACTGGCAAAATTTCATGATAAGAATCGTAGAGTCCGGGACGCGCCAAATCGTTCATCGCGGCGTTAATAATCACGAAATTTTTATGTTCAGTTTCTTTAATATAAATTATTTCTGCAAGCATTAAGCCAGAATTCGCAATCATCGCGCGACCGGGAGCTATCGTGATTTTCACGTTTAAATCTTTCGCAATTTTCTTGATAATTTTAGCATAATCATTCACGTCGATAATTTTTTCATCTTTGTAAGAAACGCCAATTCCACCGCCAAAATCAAGGCTTTGAATATTGTGACCATTTTTTCGGAGTTTTGTGCAAAGCTGTGAAAGCTTTAAAAACGCGGCTTCGAAAGGCTCAAGCGAAGTTATTTGTGAGCCAATATGCGTTGAAATGCCATGAATTTCAAGACCTTCAAGCTTTGACGCTTTTGCATAAACTTCTTCGGCAAGTTCAATGTCAACACCGAATTTATCACCTTTTCGTCCAGTTGAAATTTTATCGTGAGTTTTTGCGTCAACATTTGGATTTACTCTTAGAGAAAATTTTATTTTTTTGCTCAAGCTAACAGCCACTTCGTTTAGCGCAAACATCTCACTTAAAGATTCGCAAGAAAATTCTTCAACACCTTGTTCAAGCGCAAATTTTATTTCGCTTTTTGTTTTACCGACTCCAGCAAAAACAATTTTTTTTGGGTTGATTCCTGCTTTAATAGCGCGATGAACTTCTCCGGCCGAAACCGCGTCGATTCCGCTTCCAAGGCCAGCAAGAATTTTTACAATTGACAAATTGCAATTCGCTTTTATCGCATAACAAATTTTGCAATCAATATCAGAAAATGCGTTTTTAAACTCAAGATAATTTTCCTCAATAATTTTTTTAGAATAGACATAAAAAGGTGAGCCAATTTCTTTGGCAATGCGCGTCAAAGCAACATTTTCAAGAAAAAGTTCTGAGTGATTATTTATATTTTTATAAGCCAAATATTTCATTTATTTCTGAATTAATTTATTTAAAATTTCAGCGACAATTTTTTCTTCATCAAACTCACTTTTTTTATCGCCAATAATTTGATATTTCTCGTGACCTTTGCCCGCTAGAATTAGTATATCATTGATTTGCAGCATTTGCAACGCTTTTTCAATCGCATATTTTCGATCAGCAATTTCAACAGTTTTTGTCATGTCGCAACCCTGCAAAATTTCTTTTCTAATGACGCTCGCATCTTCATTTCGCGGATTATCGTCTGTTGCAATCACGAAATCGGCGTGGGTGCAAGCAATCTTTCCCATCAACGGCCTCTTGGTCGCATCGCGATTTCCGCCGCATCCAAAAAGAACGCCAACTCGGTGATGTTCAAGATTTTTCGCCAGCTTCAAAACATTTTCAAGCGCGTCGGGAGAGTGCGCGAAATCGATAAAAACTTGCGCGCCATTTGGCAACACAGCCACTTTTTGCATTCGTCCATCAGCAGTTTTTAGTGAAGAAAATTTCTCTAATAATTGTGTAAATTTTTCTTCATCTAAATAATGTTTCGCCATTGTCATTCCAAGGGCGCAAAGCACATTATAAACCTGAAATTCACCAGCAACATTTAGCGTAATTTCATGTTTTTTTCCGCCGCATTCAAACGTTGCAATTTGACAATTATTTTCTTGCTTTATTTCTATAATTTTTAAATCAGCAGCTTTAAATCCATATTCAAAAATGTGATGTTTCTTGTTTTGACACATTCTTCTTATCTTGACAAATTCAGCGCTGTCGGCGTTTAGAACTGTGGGCGAGCCATTTTTGAGGACTACTTCGAAAAGTAGCATTTTGCTAAAGAAATATTCCTCCATCGTTTTGTGATAATCAAGATGGTCTTGTGTGAAGTTTGTAAAACCCGCGACAGAAATTTGCAAACCGGCTATTCTGGCCTGTTCAAGACCAATCGAGCTTACTTCAATTGCAACATCATCAATATTATTTTCTTTCAAAATAGCCAAGTTTTTATAAAGTGAAACAATGTCTGGCGTGGTTAGCGCAGAGCTTGCCAGCTTTGACTTGATGACTTCATCACAAACAACTCCAAGTGTACCAATTGATGCCGATTTTTTGCCAAGTAGGCCTAAAATTTGTCTTATAAATTCAGCGACCGAAGTTTTTCCATTAGTGCCTGTAACTGCATAAATATTGGCGGGAAGGGGGTTGTAAAAAATCTTCAAACACTCGACAAGAAAAATAAATGGATTTTCAACTTGAATTGAAATTATATTTTTATCATCGAAAAATTCATTAGAAACGATAACCTTTGCGCCTTTTTCTATGGCGGAGGCAGCGAATTTTTTGCCATCAGAATTTTTGCCAACAAGTGCAAAAAAAATCGTGTTTTTTTCGTGATTTATTAATCGAGAATCTATTGAAATGTCTTCAATCGAAATATTTTCAAGCCCTGATATATCTTGCTTGATCGCATATTGAGTTTTTGTTTTTGCAAGAATTTCTACTAGCTTCATTTTTTATATTTTAAAGAATCATGTCTATAAAAGATCGTGCCGTTTCGCGCGGCTGTTGGCTTTGCGTAATTGGTCGACCGACAACTAAATAATCTGCGCCAGCAATCAACGCCGATTTTACGTCAGAAACGCGCTTCTGATCTTGGTGCGAACCGCCGCCAATTCTGATTCCGGGCGTTACGATCAAAAAATCATTTCCTAATTTTTTTCGCAAAAACTCAGTTTCTAAAACTGAGGCGACAACGCCATCAATGCCTGATTTTATTGATAATTCCGATTTTTTCAAGACCAAATCTTCAAGTGATAATTCGTGCGAAAATCCCATTTCATTTAAATCACTTTTTTCAAGACAAGTTAAAACACTCACTGCCAAAATCTTCATTTTAGCCTTATTTTGCGCGGCTTCTCGCATTATTTCAGAATTTGCGGAGTGAATTGTTAAAAGATCAATTTCATATTGCGTCAAATTTTTAACTGTGCGACCGATGGTTGCGGGGATGTCGTATAATTTTAAGTCAGCAAAAACTTTTTTGCCTTTGTTTTTGAGATAGTCTACCATCTTAAAATAATCGCCGCTCGCAAGCATTTCTAGGCCGATTTTATAAAAAATAATTTCGTCGCCAATCTCTTCAACAATTTTGCAAGACGAAGCAAAATCAGGAAAATCAAGGGCTACAATTAATTTTTCTTTTTTATTTTTCACGAATTTATAATTAAATTATACCATTTTCACAAATAATTAGCCTTTTTTGGCAAAATAATTTTAGACAGAAATTATGAAGCATAGATGGTTAACTATTAGTGAAAATGGTATTACATCTTATTTTCTTGTCCCATGAGCATTCGCATAATATTTTCTTTGTGGCGAATGATGATTAGCGCGGTTAAAAAAGTGCAGAGAACCACTTGACTTGTGGGTGATTCATAATGACACGATAACAATATCGAAGAAAATATTGCCAGCATCGACGCGATGGCCGAAATTCGAAACATTAAAAATGACATGATCCAAAATACGATTACTAAGAATCCAACAGATGGGTCAAGCGCGAAAAGCACGGCGATTGCGGTTGCGACACCTTTTCCGCCTTTAAAATCGAGATATATTGGATATACGTGGCCAATCACGGCGATGAAAGAAACTAGGGCCAAAAATAGGTGTAAATATTTTATGTCATAAAACATGAAACGTGCAAAAATCACCATTAACATGCCTTTTAGTGCGTCGAGCAAAAAAGTTAGAATTCCTAATTTTTTGCCGCCAACTCTCATAACATTTGTCGCGCCGATATTTCCTGAGCCTTCGCTTCTAACGTCTTTTCCTAGATATTTTTTTGTCAAAATCAAGCCAAATGGAATTGACGCAACAAAATATGTTGCAGCCAAAAAGATCAGCTGGTAAAAATAGGTCATTCTTTAATGTCGTTGTTTTTATTCTTTCTGAAAGCATCAAGAGACACCACTTTCGCCGATAAGTCAACATTTGCTTTAACTTTTTTCTTAGATTCGTTTTTATTGGCGTGTTTCGAGTCAAAACTTTCTTCATCACTTGGTGAATTTTCGTCATAACTGACGCTAAATTTCAAGCCAAAATTCATCGACGGATCAGCAAACGAAGTGATCGCGCGATACGGCACAACCAATTTTTCATAGCGACCGTTAAAGCTCAGCGAAATTTTGAACATATCGTGATCAACGACAAGTCCTTTAAATTGATATTGTACGACTATTGTCATTTCTTCATCATATCTTTCTTTCAGAGTTTTTGGCACTGAAACCCCGGGAAAATTAGTTAAAAACGTCATTATAAAATAATGTTTTCCAGGTAATCCATTTTTTTCAACCTTTTTCAAAGTCTCATAAATAACAGAGCGCATAGAATTTTCGATGATTTCATCATATCCTATCAAATCTTGAATTTCTTGCATTTAAATAAATTTTTTATTGTAAAAATCAGGGTTGTTTATTCTTAAAGTCATGAACCAAACTTAGTAAAATAAAGCAAATTAAGCGTCGGTTTTTCTGTTGAAAGGAAAACCGACAAACCCCGACAAAATCACTTATGCTAAGCAGCTACTGCCACTTTAGCAAACTCGAAATTGTCATTAGCAAAATTTTCGTTTGCGTTTATTGTTTTTGAACGGGTATCCGTAGAGCTTGCGCTCCTAAGACCGGCAGTATCTCAACCGAGTAAAATCAACCTTTTTATTATGCATGTCGAAGCTATGTCACCCCCATAAATCAGCGCCAATAGCGCCTTTTAAAATGGTGGAGGTGTCGGGTACCGCCCCCGAGTCCATGTCCATCTATTTTAAGTTAAGTTTATCACCATAGCACCATTTCTGATGCATATATAATATAACAATTCCTAATTGATTTTTCAAGGGTTTTGCGAAATTTTATTGAATTTCATCGATTTTTCTTTAAAATGTAGCAATTTCGGACAAATTTTTATATTTTTTTGAGAAAAATTAATTTTATTGCAGAATTTATTGGATTAATAAAAATTTAATTTTTATTAAAAAAATGATCTTATGCTTAGGAATGTTTTGTCATTTTTGCGCGAGAAAGAATCTATTTTTTTAAAGATTAGATGGCTTTCAGCCTACGCAAAAAAGACACGAGGTTGTTATGTTCTCGATTTGGCGCGAGAAACATCAATTTCTATTTGTTTTTTAAGTTCGTCAATTGAAGAGAATTTTTTTTCCTCTCTTATGAAATCGAGCAGCTGTGCTATAATTTTTTTTCCATAAAGTGGGCCGTAAATTTTTTCATCGAAATCAAAAAGATGGATTTCATAAATTGGCGCTAAAAAATTTCCGATCGTTGGTTTTACGCCAAAATTCATAACTCCCGAAAAGTTTTTTTGTAAAGAGGGAATAAAAACTTCAACTTTATAAACCCCGAATTTTGGTTGAATTAAATGAGGTTTTGCAGCCAAATTTAAAGTTGGAAAGCCAATTGTTCGCGCCAATTTTTTGCCATTTAAAACAACGCCTTCAATTTCGAAATTTCTTCCTAAAATTTCGCCGGCTTGATCAACTTTTCCGAGTTTTAATAATTCGCGAACTTTGGATGAAGAGCATAAAATTTCACTTTTCATAAATGCTTCAATGCTTTGAACGCCAAAGTCTAGCGAGTTAGATTTTTGTTTTAGAAAATCAAAATTTCCTTGGCGATTTTTGCCAAAAGTAAAATCATAGCCAATAATTAATTCACGCATTTTCAGTTGCTTAATCAAAACTTTTGCAATAAAATCTTCGGGACTTATATTGGAAAAATTTTGATCGAAAGGCAGGACAAAAACATAGTCAAAAGAATGTTGCTTCAGAGTTTTTAATTTTCGCGCAAGACTAGAAATCAGAAAATTTTGCGCCAAATCGGGTCTAAAAAATTTGATTGGATGCGGAAAAAATGTCAAAGCGGCCGATTTTAAATTATGGCGCTTGGCCCTTTCTTTCGTAGCCTCGATAATTTTTTGGTGACCAAGATGAACGCCGTCAAAATTGCCAATTGTAAGGGCGCAAGGGCTTATGTCATCAATGTTTTTTAAATGGCGAATTATACGCATTTTATGATAAAGAAATTTTTTTTTGCTACGTTGTTAATTGCAATAATTCCTAATCTTAGCAAAGCTGACGACAATTTCAAGCGTGGAATTTCAATTTTTGGCGATTTAAAATATGGCGCCAATTTTAAGCATTTCGAATATGTTAACCCAAGTGCGAAAAAAGGCGGCCTAGTCAAAATGGGCGCGGAGGGCACTTTTAACAGCCTGAATCCCTTTATTCTTAAGGGAATAAGCGCTAGCGGAATCGATTATTTATACGATTCTTTGATGGAAGGTTCTGATGACGAAATTTCGTCGCGATATGGCCTTGTTGCTGAGTCGGTGATGATTGCGCCCGACAAATATTCGATGACATTTCGACTTAATAAAAATGCGCGTTTTCATGATGATAGACCAATCACGGCTGATGACGTAATTTTCACCTTCAAAACTTTAGTTGAAAAAGGCCATCCGTCTTACAAAATAGCTTATCGCGATGTGAAAGATGTGATAAAAATAAACAATCACGAAGTAAAATTTTTATTTACGACGAACAAGAATAAAGACTTGCCGCTGCTTGTTTCGTCGCTCAAAATTTTGCCGAAGCATTATTATGAGAACCATAAATTTGACGAAACTTCGATGCAACCACCTTTGGGCTCTGGGCCCTATAAAATCAAGGAAGTTAAGCAGGGGAAAACTGTAGTTTACGAGCGCGTCAAAAATTATTGGGCTAAAGATTTGCCAATTAATGTGGGACGCTATAATTTTGACTTAATTCAATATGATTATTATCTTGATTCTAATGTTTTGATAGAGGCCTTCAAAGCTGGCCAATTCGATATTCGCCAAGAAAATGTCGCAAGAAACTGGGCCAATTCTTACAATATTGACAAAGTTAAAAATGGCGAAATAATCAAGCAAGAAATTGAACATAATTTGCCGGCGGGGACTCAAACTTTTATTTTAAATTTGCGCCGCGAAAAGTTTCGCGACATAGAATTGCGTAAGGCTATGACTTATGCTTTTAATTTTGAGTGGCTTAAAAAACACATTTTTTATAACTCATATAAGCGCACCGAAAGCTATTTTGCCAATTCAGAATTTGCTTATAATTATGACGCGAAAGATAAATTTAAATTACCAATCTCGCAAGAAAATAATTTCGGCAGGCAGAATTTAATCATCGCTAAAGACTTGCTAGATAAGGCTGGATATAAAATTAAAGATGGAAAATTAATTGATCCAAAAACGCAAAAACCCATAAATATCGAATTTTTAATTGCATCAAAATCTTTCGAAATGATAATTGCGCCTTTTGTCGATAATTTGCAAAAGTTAGGAATTTCGGCGACCATAAAATTTGTCGAAGAAAATCAATATGATTCAAGGGTACGCAATTTTGATTATGACGTTATTGTTGCGGTTTTTTCGCCAAGTTTAATCCCCGGAAGTGAACTTTTTAGATATTGGCATTCATCGCAAAAAGACACAATTGGTTCGCAAAATTATTCGGGCTTGGTTGATAAAAAAACTGATATTTTTGTCGAAAAAATCGCAAAAACACAAAATAAAGACGAATTAATTGCGCTTTGTCGTGAGTTTGACCGACATATGCTTGAAAATTATTACACAATCCCGCAGTGGCACAATAATTCGCATCGAATTTTGCATAAAAACAATCTTCGTCGCCCTAAAATTTCGCCAAAATATTCGCTCGCATTTGATTCTTGGTGGATTGAATAATTTGATATATCGCCAAATTAGCCAGATTCGTCCTTTATTCTCTAGTTTTTCTTGACAAAGGCCAAAAATTGGGCTATAATTTGGCGAAGATGGCTTTATTAACTGTAAAATTAACGAAAAATGTTTATTCAAACCGAAGAAACGCCTAATCCGGCGAGTTTAAAATTTATACCAGATGGCGCCGTTGTTGTTGAAAACGCGACTTTCGAGTTTAAAAACAAGGAAATTGCACGCGAGAAATCTGAGTTGGCGTTCGAATTATTCAAGGTTGAAGGCGTTGCATCGGTGTTTTTTGGCCACGATTTTATCACCGTCACTAAATCTGAAGAAATTGATTGGAAGCAGATAAAAACAGAAATCATGGCCACAATCGTCGATTTTTTTGTTGCCGGAAAGTCAGTTTTGAAAGACGGAATAAAAAAAGAAGTTGTTAGTGATGAAAATGACAGCGACGTTGTGAAACAAATAAAGGAATTGCTTGAAATTAAGGTTAAGCCAGCTGTTGCAATGGATGGCGGCGATGTAATTTATCGCGGATTTGAAGACGGAATCGTAAAATTAGAGCTGAAAGGCTCGTGTTCTGGTTGTCCGAGTTCGACGATTACGTTGAAAAATGGGATTGAGAATATGTTCAAGCACTACATTCCTGAGGTTGTGTCGGTTGAACAGTTTTTTGAAGAGGATTAAAAAAATCTGCGATTTTTTTAAGGGAAAATGAGCATATCATAAAATTGATAGGAGGCAAAGCCTCCATAGAGTAAGGCTCTAGTTTTTGAGGTTTGATCCTCATACCCGCAACTCTCTTTGAGGGGAGTTGCGGGTTTTTCTCCCTCTTCCTTTGAGGTTGTAGTGGCATCGAAAAAATATTTATGGATATTATGAACGATAAATTAATAATCGCCGGTAAAGAATTCAATTCACGGTTGCTTGTTGGCACGGGAAAATATAAAGATTTTGTTGAAACGCGTGATGCGATTGCGGCGAGTGGTGCTGAAATCGTCACGGTTGCTGTGCGCCGCGTCAATATTGAGAAGAAGGGCGAACCGATGTTGCAAGATTTTCTTGATCCAAAAAAATATGTTTATTTGCCAAATACTGCGGGCTGTTTCACGGCTGATGATGCGGTTAGAACTCTGCGTTTGGCGCGGGCTGCGGGAGGGTGGAATTTGGTCAAATTAGAAGTTTTGGCGGATGAAAAAACACTTTACCCAAAAGTTATCGAAACCATCAAAGCCGCAGAATTATTGATTAAAGACGGTTTTGACGTGATGGTTTACACTTCTGATGACCCAATTGTTGCGCGCGAACTCGAAGATATTGGTTGCTGTGCGATTATGCCTTTGGCCGCGCCAATCGGGTCTGGATTAGGCATTCAAAATCGCCTCAATATCGAATTTATTGTCGAGCAATCGAAAGTTCCAGTTTTGGTTGACGCTGGAGTCGGAACTGCTTCTGACGCTGCCGTTGCGATGGAAATTGGCTGCGCTGGCGTGTTGATGAACACGGCGATTGCGAAAGCGCAAAATCCAATTTTGATGGCGCATGCTATGAAGCTTGCAATTGAGGCTGGGCGCGCTGCGTTTTTGGCTGGAAGAATGGAAAAGAAAAAATATGCTTCACCATCTTCGCCGGTGGCGGGGAAGATTTAAAACTAAAATATTCAAATTATGTCTAGAAGCTCATCTTCAGTATCAGAAGAGTTTGATGAAGAATCTTCACAGAGTTCAAAAGGAGACTTCACAGCAGAATATGAATATCTGCAAAGCCCAGATTTAGCGCAGTGGATTCAATTTTCACAACAGCTGAATCCGTTTATTGCGAAGAAATTAAAGGTCAGGCGGCGGCGATAGCTCAAATATCGCAGGGTGTTTTGCGCTCTTATAAAGACACATCTCGCCCGCTTACCGCTGTAGATATTTTGAATAGAATGGATGCAAGTGTTAATTCTATATTCGCAAATAGGCACAGGGTTGCTAACGCTTCGCAGCGAGGCGCTGTGGCTGGTTCTGGCGTCGAGGCTTCACTGGCCGCAGATCCTCAACTAGAAAGAATTCAGATATTAAGAGGATTGCTAGCCGAGTTGAGGGGTGAGGAAGTCGCTATTGCCGCGGCAGCCGCTGCGTCTGGCTCGCCAAGCTCTCCTCAATTTTCGTCATTGTCGCAAGATTTGGGTCGCTCTTCTAGAGCGTAGTTATATAATTTAATATTTTTTTATGAAACATAATTTTAATTCTTCAATCATCCGCGCTTATGACATTCGCGGCATTTATAACGAAACTTTATATGATTTGGACGCATTTTTCGTCGGAAAATCTTTCGCCAGTTTTATGCATAAAAATTCGAAGAAAAAAATTGCGGTGGCGTGCGATGGGCGCGTTAGTTCGCCGGCTTTGAAGAGGCAATTGATTAAAGGCTTGCTTGAGTCTGGCTTAGAGATTGTTGATGTCGGCATGGGGCCAACTCCGATGTTATATTTTTCTGTTTATCATCTTGGTTGCGACGCGGGCATTATGGTCACGGGCTCGCATAATCCGGGGCATCACAATGGTTTTAAAATAATTCTCAAAGAACGTCCATTTTTCGGTGGTGATATTCTTGGATTAGAAAAAATTGCCGCGACAGGCGATTTTGTTGAGGGCGACGGCATTCTGAAAGAAGTTTATGTAGAAGACGAATATGTTGAAAGCGTTGTTGCTGATTGCGTTTTAGATAATCCTGAAATTAAAATTGTGTGGGACGCTGGAAATGGCGCTGCTGGTGGCGTGATGAGAAAAATTTCTGACAAAATTAATGCAAAGCATTTTTTGTTGTTTGAAGAAATTGATGGAACCTTTCCAAATCACCATCCAGACCCAACGGTTGAAAAGAATTTGCAGGATTTGAAGAAAAAAATTCTCGAAGAAAAATGCGATATCGGAATTGCCTTTGACGGCGATGGCGACAGAATTGGCGTTATGGACGATGAAGGCGGAATTTTATGGGGCGACCAACTTCTAATTTTTTATGCGCGTGAAGTGTTGCAAAAAAACCCAGGCGCAACAATCATCGCCGATGTTAAGGCGAGCAAAATTTTGTTCGATGAAGTTGCAAAAGCTGGCGGCACGCCATTGATGTGGAAAACTGGACATTCTTTTGTGAAAGCCAAAATGAAAGAAACAAAATCGCCGCTTGCGGGTGAAATGAGTGGCCATATTTTTTTCGCCGACAAATATATTTCGAAGCAAAATCACGGCTATGACGACGCACTTTATGCCGCGATTCGCATTATAAATATTTTAGCAAAATCGGGAAAAAAACTTTCTGATTTGCGAAAATCGCTGCCACAAAGTTTTTCAACGGCAGAAATAAGAATTGAAGTTTTGGAAGAAAAAAAGTTTTTAGTTATTGATGAATTAAAAAATAAATTAGCAAAATCAAAAATTGATTTTAACGATGTCGACGGAATTCGCGCCACGAATGACAATGGTTGGTGGCTTATTCGCGCATCAAACACGCAAGCAGTTTTGGTCGCAAGATGCGAAGCTGACTCGAAAAAAAATCTCGAAATTCTGAAAGGAAATTTACGTGAAAATTTAGAATTTTTGCAAATAAAAATTCCAGATGAATTAAAATAATTTGTTTTTATTTTTAACAAAAATATTATAAGATGAAAATAATCGGCCTTACGGGCGGAATTGCCGCCGGAAAAAATTTTGTCTCTGAAATATTTTCAAAAGAAGGAGCTTGGATTTTTGACGCCGATAAAGAATCTCATAAAATTTTAGAAGAAAATCAAGAAATAATTTTACTGGTCATAGAAAAATTTCCGCAAGCCGCGCAAAATAATAAAATCTGCCGCGAAATTTTAGGAAAAATAGTTTTTGGTGATGCGAAAAATCTTAAAATTCTCGAAGAAATAATTTATCCAAATGTTAGAAAAAATTATCAAGAATTTCTCAAAAAAGCAAAAAATGAAGGCGCAGAAATGTTGGTTTTAAATGTTCCGCTTTTACTTGAAAAGCAAGGTTATGAATATGATTTTCTAGTGGTTGTGGTTGCAGATTTAAAACTTAGAAATGAAAGATTCATTAAGCGCGAATTAGCAAAAAGACCGCGAGAAGTTTTTGAATTAGAGCAAAAATTTAGCAGAATTATTGCGCGACAAATGTCAGATGAAGATAGAACTAAAAACGCTGATTTCGTGATTAATTGTAACGAATCTGAAGAAGATATTATTGCAAGAACAAGAGAAATTATTCTTGCAATAAAACAAAAATTATAAATCTTGCAAAGCTCGAACTTCAAACTCGCAATTCGCATTTTTATAAGCTAAAATTCCGTCAACCAAAGCTCTAGCGCCAGAAATTGTGGTTGCGTGAGTGATTTGCTTCATGAATGCGGTTCTTCGAATCGAGAAGCTGTCTCGAGTGGCTTGTGCACCCTCGGTTGTGTTGATTATCAGCGATATTTCGCCTTTCTCAATCATGTCAACAACGTGAGGTTTATCCTCGGTGATTTTATTCACGATTGTCGCCGCAATATTATTTTCGGCCAAAAATTTTGCCGTGCCTTTTGTGGCGACAATTTTAAAGCCAATCTCAATTAATTTTTTCGCAATATCAATCGTATATTTTTTGTCCGAATCTTTCACTGAAACAAAGGCAAGTCCGCTGGTTGGAAGTTTGCTTCCGGCTGCTAATTGCGCCTTTGCGAAGGCTAGTGGAAAAGTTATATCGATGCCCATAACTTCACCCGTAGATTTCATTTCGGGCCCTAAAATTATATCCGCATTATTGAAGCGCGCAAAAGGAAAAACAACCTCTTTCACTGAAAAATAATCGAACTTTTTTTCTTTCAAATTAAATTCTTTAAGCTTTTTGCCAACCATAATTAAAGAGGCAATTTTCGCAATTTGCAAACCCGTAGCTTTCGCAACAAACGGCACAGTTCTTGATGCGCGAGGGTTAACTTCTAACACATAAATCACGTCATCTTTAACCGCGAATTGAATATTCATCAGGCCTTTTACGTTAAGAGCCAGTGCCAATTTTTTCGTGGCAACTTTAATTTCGTCGATAATTTTTTGCGATAAAGAATATGGTGGAATCGAACAGGCTGAGTCTCCTGAGTGAATTCCGGCTTCTTCGATGTGTTGCATAATTCCCGCGACAAAAACTTCTTCGCCGTCGCAAAGTGCGTCAACGTCGATTTCGATTGCGTCAGTCAAAAATTTGTCGAGAAGAAGTGGCCCAGTGTCAAAAACTTCGGCAAAATCGGTGAGATATTTCATTAAATAATCGCGGTCATAAACAATCGCCATTCCGCGTCCACCAAGGACATAAGAAGGGCGCACCACGACCGGAAATCCAATTTCGCTCACGTGATCAACAACTTCTTTTGCGCTGTGAGCGATGTGGTTTTCGGGTTGATTTAAATCGAGTTTTTGCAATAATTTTTTGAAGCGATCGCGGTCTTCGGCTAAGTCAATCATGTCAGGCGATGTGCCGATAATTGGGACATTTTCATCTTGCAAAAATTTCGCGAGGCCAAGTGGAGTTTGTCCGCCAAACTGAACGTTGACGCCAAGAAGCTCGCCATTTTCCATTTCTTTTTTAATAAGCGCAAGAACATCTTCGCCTGTGAGTGGCTCAAAATAAAGGCGATCAGATGTGTCGTAGTCGGTTGAAACGGTTTCTGGGTTGCAATTTACCATGATTGCTTCAATTCCGGCTGCTCTGAAAGCAAACGCGGCATGAACACAAGTATAATCGAACTCGATTCCTTGGCCGATGCGGTTTGGGCCGCTTCCTAGAATCACAACTTTTTTGCGATTAGTTGGTCTTGATTCGCAAGAAAAAATTTCTTCTGTCATTTTTACTTTATCTTTAAAATTAATTTGCTATATTCTACACGATAATTTGATAAAATTAAAGAGTTTTTTTTAAAAATGACAAAAATCACACAAAGCTTTATTTTTGCTGCTGGTCGCGGTGAGCGCATGAGACCAATAACTGACAGCATTCCAAAGCCATTAGTTAAAATAAAAAACAAGTCAATAATCGATTATATTATTGAAAAACTTGATAAAACTCCTCAAATTGAAAAAATCGTCATAAACGGATTTTATTTAGCGCAACAAATTGAAGATCATATCAAAAATTTAGCGAATAGAAAAATAATTTTCTCGCGCGAAGACTCTAAAATAGAGACTGGAGGAGGATTATTGTTCGCGCTAAAAAATCACAAATTCGATCAAAATCAACCAATTTTATTGATAAATGGCGATATTTTATGGCAAGAATCGCAAGAAAACGATGAAATTACGGATTTTTGCCAGAAATATCAAAAAAATGATTGCGACATTCTTTTGGGTCTTAAAAAAACCGGCGAAGTTTTAGGTTATGAAGGCGAGGGTGATTTTAATCTCGACGAAAAAACCGGCAAAATATTAGCTTCAGAAAACAAATCAAGAGATTATGTTTTTGTTGGATTGCAGATAATTAATCCAGAAATTTTAAAATTTGCGCCAGAAAATTTCTTTTCGATGAATTATTTTTATAAAAATGCCGATGCTCTTGGAATAAAAATCAAAGGCGTTGAATTAAAATCGAAATTCTTCCACATTAGCGATGTCAAAGGGCTTAAAGCGATTGAAGAAGTTCTTTAATTTGAGCGGAGTTTTTAAGTTTAAAAGCCGCTCAAATTAAATTTATTTCTTGCAAAATTTGCATAAAATTCCGTCAAGTGATAGTTTTCCACCGCCATAAATTGCAATTGTCGCAAGTAAAAACAGCCAATAAAAATGTTCAGGATTTGCAAAAACGGCAAACTGAATAACTAGAGTCATGATAATTAAAGGAAGAGCGGCAAGTCTTGAAAGCAGGCCTAAAATTAAGGCGCCACCACATAAAATTTCGAAAATCATCGCGCTGTATGTTGCAAATATTGGTGATATATGAGGAACTTGATATTCATATTCGAACAACAAAATTGACGAATCGACGTTTGAAAATTTAACTAATCCGCTTTTTAAAAAGACAAGGCCAATAAAAACGCGTATTGCAAGCAATAAAATCGGAGATAAATAAATTTGTAAAAAATCAGAATATTTCGCGTAAATATTTTTTGTTGTTTCGCATAATTTCATATAAATTTATTTTAGTTAGTGTGAAAATCAATTAAAACGCCATTCCCAATATATTTTTGCAAAGAATTTTGTATATTACAATTAAATTTATCGTAAATTTGAAACAGCGTCAAGCCTTGTTTCGCGCCGCTTAAAAACTGAAATTCTTTTTTGGTAATTTTTTCAACTTTTATCTCGTTATTTTGTCTAAAAATTACGAAAAAATAACTATTTTTTCCAGGTTTTTCGCGATTTTTTTTGCCAAATAAATTATATTTTGACTCAATAAAAAAACATGTACAGCTTAGCTTGAATTTTAAATCGAATAATTTTTCTTGAGGAATGTTTTGCAAAGCTTCAACGTCGAAGATTATTTCATTTTCTTTGAGATAAGATTCTTGTTCAAGCCAATTAACAAAAGACAAGTCGCGCAAAAAATCTCCGTGAACTTTTTCTAAAAATTCGGGAAAATCAGCGCCATAATCGTCTAAATTTCCACTTTGCGAGCGATGATTTTTTATAAATTCGTGCGCAATTTCATTGAACTTTTTTTCGCCCAAAAATTCGTACACATCTTTAAAAGTAATTCTTAAGGCATTAGTCAAAACGCAAAAAAGATTATTTTGATAAATGCTAATAAGGCTTTGTTTCGAAGCTTTTGCGGGCTTTATTACATCAAAAATTTTGTTGTTGTTTTTATAAACGCCGTCGATAAAATCACTTTGCAAATCTTTAAGATTTTTCATAAACCTCGCGAACTTTTTTCATTTCTTCATATAAAACTTCGAATTCAGGAATTTCTTCGTCCCATTCAACTAAAGTCGGAATTGCTAATTTTTTCGCAGAGAATTTTTTGTATAACTCAAAAACTTCGTCGCAAATTTGCGTGCTGTGCGTGTCGATTCTAATTTCTTGTCCATCAAAATTGCTGACGCTGTGCCCGGCTAGATGAATTTCTTTGACGCTGTTAATGTCAATGTTTTCTAAGTATTTAAAAGCATCGAAACCGAAGTTTTTTGCGCTCACAAAAATATTATTTATGTCTAGTAAAATCGCGCAATTTGTTTGTTTTGCGACTTCGTTTATAAAATCAACTTCGCTAAAATCGGCGTCTTCGAACTCGAGATAGGCTGACGGATTTTCGATCAAAATTTGACGTCCGAAAAAATTTTGAGCAGACTTCACGTTGTCGCAAAAAATCTGCAAAGCTTCTTTGGTGTATGGAATTGGTAATAAATCGTTGGAAACGCCTTTATCAGAAGAGCTCCACGACAGATGATCTGAAAGTAAAATCGGCTTAAATTGGTCGCAAAGATTTTTAATGTTGGCCAAATGTTTTTTGTCAAGACCGACGGCTGATCCAAGAGACAAGCCAACGCAGTGAAAGCTTAACGGGTAAAGTTGCGATATTTTGTCTAGAAATTCGATTGAAGCACCGCCATTTGCGATAAAATTTTCGCTGTGGATTTCAAAAAATCCAACATCTGGTTTTTGCGTTAAAACAGTGTTGTGATGAGGGTGTCTTAAACCTAGACCGAAAAGCATTTGAGTGATATTTATGAAGCAAAAGAACAAGGGTAATTTTTGCAATCACCCTTGTTTAAAATCAAAAACTATTTTGCACTTTTGCAAGAATGTTTAGCTTTAGAAGAGCAAGAAGATTTTCCTTCTTTTTTCTTTGAAGCATCTTCTCTTTTTGCTGAATTAGTTGAAGCAGCTTGTTTAGAAGAGCAAGAAGCTTTTTCTGTTTTTTTAGAAGCGCATTTGTGCTTTTCAGTCATTTTGCAAGCTGACAAGCCAGAGGCCAAAACTACGCCAGCAATTGCTAGTTTCGCAGATTCTAAAAATAATTTTCTAGACATAGATATAGATTGTTTAAGTTAATAATTTAAAAAGATCAAAGAAAGAGGTTCTTAAAAACCACTGCCTAAGAAAGATGTTATACTTGCTGTTTTCTATTTTCAACTAAACTTTTGGTTTTTTTGAGCCGTTGACTAATCTTTCGCAAATTCCCTCTGGAAGAAGAACCCATTCAGATTTGTCGCTATCAATTGAAGCCGCTCCAGCGCAAGAGTGCCCACCTTTTTTAGCTGAACTACAGTCGTTTTTCCCAGCTTTTACTACGCCATAACATTTTTCCATTTTTTCATCGGCGAAAGACGCGCTTGATGAAGCTAGAGCTATTCCGGTTAGTGCGAGAGTTAAAAATTTTTGTTTTTTCATGATCGATATTTTAAAAAATTAATATTAAAATTTATTGCATTTTTGACTAAGAATTGCTAAAATCGTGCTAATTTTAAGAGTTTGTTTTTTTATAAATAAGATTTAAGTCCTTTAAAATAAAAGAGTTGAGCCTGTTTTTAAAAAAATAAAAAACTATACAGACTTGTCTATATATAAAAATAATAATGATTATAAAAATTTTGTCAAGTTCTTAGTTTATGAATAATAAAAAACGTAAAATTATAGAAACATCTTTCGAGCTTTTCTGCAGCAATGGATTTAACGCGACCGGAATAAATATTATCATCGATAAATCGAAAGTTAGTAAAATGATGATGTATTATTATTTTAAAAATAAAGAAGAGTTGATTATTGAGGTTCTTGAGTTTGCGCATAATATTTTTGTCGAAAATGTTTTGCAAAAAGTTGAAAAATCGAAGCTTTCTGCAAAGAAAAAAATTCTTAGTTTATTCGAGATTTTGTTTGAAATTAGTAAAGAAAAAGATTTGGTCAGGTGTGTTTTTATAAATGCGACGGCAGAATTTTCTGATATTAAAAATCCGATTCATCGAGTTACGATAAAGCACCAAAAGTCAATCGAAGATTTTATCAAGAATGCGTTAAAAAAAGATGGATTCACTGATGTAAAATATTTAGCAAGAACTATAAACTTAACCCTGCAAGGAGCGCTGGTTATGGTTCAAACGACAAATGATAAAAAATATTATCTTGACGCCAAGAAGCTTGTTGCCAAAATTTTATAATTTTTTATTGCAATAGTCTGAACAAATTTGTGTTTAAATTTTCGGGAACAATCATAATTGGAACGTGAATTTTTGTGCCGATTTTTTGAGCCATTCTAGGCAAGACAGTGTTGTCGCTTTGTGAATTATGAGACTTTCCAAAGACAACCATAACGCAACAAGGATTTGCTCTTACTTCTCTAATAATCTCGTTGGCGATATCTCCTTCACGGATTGAAACCACAGGCAAAAAATCAATTTCTTTGTTAACTTCGTCGATTAATTTGCTTAAATATTTCTCAAGTTGGGTGCGTTTTTCTTTGCCAATTGTGTGCGATCCGAAAAGTAAATTTTTGTGCGAAGATTCTAATACTGATAAAATCTGCACGCTAAATCCTAGTCTTTTTGCTTTTAGGCAGGCATATTTCAATGTTATCGCGGAAGCGTTTGTGGTGTCGATGCACACCAAAATTGTTGGCACATTATCACCTTGACATTTTTCCTGTTGTGAATTTTCCATATTTTTTTTATCCGTCATAATTAAAATTATTTTCCAATAAAACGAGCGAAGAAATAATTAGCTAACCAGCCAATTAATAAAGCAATTATAACTGATAACAGACCGTATAAAAGTGGTTGTTGATAAGCATAATCTGAAATTTGAGCACTTAACCCGATTTGATTAACGTAAATTGGGATTGACTGAAATGACGTTAAATTATCTTCGTTGATTAAATAAATTTCAACGATGTAAACTCCGCGCGAAATATTTTTTGGGAAATCTAAAATTACTTTGAATAAGGTTTCGTCAAGAAAGTCTATTTTGTTGACTCCGACCGAATAAAGATTTTCTTTTTCGAGCTTTTCTATAAGTTGCAAAGTGAATTCATTTTCGTTTACTTCTTTTTCTTCTTTATTTTTGAAGGTTTCGAATTTTATATTTCCCGTTCCAAGTTCGAGCTGAGACAATAGTGAGTTGGTAGTTTTGTTGTCGTCAAAGGTTGAAAAAATTGAATAATAGCTAAACGAGTCTTTGAATTTTACTCTTTTTCCGTTATACCAAACTCCGAGTAATTTTTCTTTTTTTGTGACGAGGAAGTTTTTTTTCGGTCCGCGCACAGTAATTACAATGTTTCCAGCGTCACCTTTCGCTCCGAACAAAAGAATTTTTGTGCCGTTAAATTTTGTGTCGATGTTTATTTCATTGGTTGAAATGCCCGAAACGATTGGTTGCGCGCTTAGTGTCGAGATTTTGAATAATAATATAGCGGCCAATAAAAAAATTTTTTTCATCTATTTTAGCATTTCAATTACGAACAAACTTTCTGGTCTTGTGAATAAGTTTAGGAATATTTTGAAACATACGCCAAAAAGCAATAAAGCAAGGAATGATCGCATTTTGTCGGCGTCGAGGCGATATCCGGTTCTGGTTCCGATTTGTGCGCCAATCGATGAGCTTATGATTAATAAAAACGCCAAAACGATATCGACGGTTTTATTGCTGTAAGCCTGCAAAAAAGTTGTGTTGCTTGCGATGAAAATGATTTGAAAAAGCGATGTTCCAACCACGACATTTGAAGGCATTCTTAAAATGTAAATCATGGCGGGAATCATTAAAAATCCGCCGCCAATGCCCATTAAGGCGACTAAAATTCCGATTCCAATACTTAAAATTATTGGCACGATAAGACTGACTTCGATTCCTGATTTTGGGAAATAAATTTTATAGGGAAGGTTGTCTAATTTTGTGAGAAATTTCTTAAAAAAGGCGCTGCATTTCTTGTTTTTTTTGTCGTCATCATCTTCGAATGAGAGTTGATATTTTCTCGATAAAATCATCTTTATGTTGTCGAAGAGCATGAGGGTGCTGATTGAGCCGAGAAATAAGACGTAGGTGATTCCGACAACGAGATCGATGTCGCCTGATTTTTGAAGGACTCGAAAAATTGAAACGCCAAGTGTCGAGCCGATGAAACCGCCAATTAACAGGAAGCCGCCCATTTTTATGTCTACGCCGCCTTTTTTTAATTGCGCGAAAAGGCCGGAAACCGAGGCCGCGACGATTTGATTCGCCGATGTTGCGACCGCAATCGCTGGCGAAATGCCGATGAACATCAAAAACGGGGTTGTTAGAAATCCGCCGCCAATCCCGAACATTCCTGCTAAAAAGCCCGTGAAAAGGCCGAGGGCAAGGATAAGTAAGACGTTAATAGGAATTTCTGCAATCGGTAAATAAATTTGCATTAATTTATAATCGTTAATTTATTTTTTTCTTCCGTGACGCAAAGATTGTTCGAGTCTTGCGTTTCATTTTCGGTTTTTAATAAGGCTAGCGCGCTTAGTTTATCGCCAAATTTAACTGAAGATAATATTATCCCAATGTTTTTTCCTTCGCAATAGATTTCGCAATTTTTTTCAATTTGCTCTAAATTGTCGATTTCTACGTGGAAGAGTTTTTTTCTAACTTGTCCCAAATGATGAGTTCGCGCCGTTAATTCTTGGCCAACATAACAGCCTTTTTGATAATCGATTGCGCTTAATTCATCGAATCCAAATTCTAAAATTATCGATTTTTCATAAGTTAAATCATGTTCGCTTTCGGCTATTTTTAAGGAAATTCGTCTAAAATGATATTTTTTATCATCTTTTTCGAGTAAATTTTCGTCAATTTTTTGCGCCACATAAATTCTTTTTCCCATATTTTTGTTACGCGCGTCTTCAAATATCATGGCATTTGCAAGATTTTTGTCTAAATCTTCATTGTCATTTTTATCGCTAAAATATGAAAAAACTTGCAATTCATCATTTTTTTTCAGTACAACATCGGCTTTTAATTTATAAAAAGTTAGTTTTTTCATGATCTCGTCTCGTCTCGATTTTAAGCAATCGACAAATAAAATTCCATCTTTTTCGAAGATGAAAATATCGTATAAAAATCGGCCTTGAGCGTTTAACATTGCGGCGTATAAGAGCTTTGACGACGAAGCGCTATTGATGTCGTTTGAAATTAATCCCTGCAAAAACTTTTTTGCGTCTTTGCCTTTGATTTCAATGATTGCGCGATCTTGGAGTAGAATTAATTTGTTATTCATTTTCAAGCATTTGTTTAAGATTTTTTTCTAATTTGGCTAAATCGACAAAAAAAGTTGACATGTGAGTGTCGGTTTGGCCGCTGTGAAATTTCGATTCGTGATAAAAATAATTAAAATTAATTAGCGAGGCCAATCCAAAATATTCGGTGACTGGTCTTCCGTTGTTTGGTTCGGTGGCAATTTCAAGAATTGACGAATTTTCTTTCATAAATAAAATATTGGTAAGGCCGGCTCCGTGTGGGCTTACGACATATTTTGCGCCGCGCATAATGTTAACTTGGTCTTGATATGAAAATTTTTCGGCGATGATTTTTTTGAAGCCATATTTTTGCAGCAACTCGACGACTTCTTTTTCATTTTCGACGAAGCGCAATTTTTGTCCTTCGCGCGAAATATATATTTTTTCGCCAAAACCCAAATCTTTCGTGGCGCTAGTTTTTAGAATGGTTTCGCGCACTTTCACCAAAGCTTGCGGATAATATTGTGGCATTTTTACCAGTGCCAATTCTTTCGTTTTAATATTTGATTTTTTTGGTAAAAAAACAATTTGTTTTTCGTCAATTCCAAATATTTTCAAGCTTGGCAAAACGAATTTATAACTTTTATATTTTTTTGGCAAAAACAAAACCGCGTCTTTTGCGGTTCCTGCAGTTTGTAAAATCACGAGTTTCTGAAGCGTAAAAATGTGCCAGTGATAATAATTGCTAGTCCATTCGTCAGTAATTAGCAAAAATCTTTTTTTGCTAAAATTAAATTTCGGGAAAATAAATTTCAGAAAAAATTTATAGCCTTTTTGATATTTTTCAAAATTTACAACGCTTATACAACTTTCTCGCAAAATTTTAAAATATTGGAAGGCGACGCTATTTGTCGCGATTCGAAAGTTTTTCTTCAAAATAATTTCTGGCTTATAAAAATTAACTGATTTAATATCTTTGAATATATCAAATTCGCTATCATTTGGATCAAAATTTTTCGGTAAAATATATTTATAATCGTTTTTCATTTTATGAGAATTTTAAACGCAATTCATAATCAGTCAATTGGCGGCGTTGAGCAAATGTTTCGCAATTATACAATCGCGCTAAAAAATTCTGGCCATGAAGTTGCTTTATTAATTTCGAAGAACAATTATGATTATACAAATGTAAAAAGAATTTTCAAACTAAATAATTTCTCGCAAATTTCTGATTTTTTTCATTTATTGTGGATTTTATTGATTTTCCGCCCAAATTTGGTGATTTGCCATTCAAATCGGATAATGAAGTGGATGAAAATTTTCGCGAAATTTACGCCGATAAAGTCGGTTGCGATCAATCACGGAATCTCTTTTAAAAGCTCGCTTAATTGCGATTATATCATTAACATTAATTCTCAAATTCACGAAATGGTTATTGGCGCGGGTTTCAATCGCGAAAATTCTTTTGTGATTGAAAACGTGATCGAAAATAATTATCCATATCGCGCGCGTCAATTAAACGAAAAAACGCCGGTGATCGCTATGTATGGAAGAATTGAGCCGCGCAAGGGTTTCGATATTTTAATCAAGGCTGGCGAAATTTTGGCCAAAAAAAATTATGATTTCAGCCTTAAAATTGGTGGTTTTGAAGTTGAGGGAAGTTATGGTTTGCAGAATGTAAAAAATCTTGCCAAGGATCGCGGCGTTTATGAAAAATGTGATTTTGTCGGAGTAGTTTATGATAAGGCAGATTTTTTCAAAGATGTCGATATTTTTGTTATTCCGTCTCGTGAAGAGCCTTTTGGCCTTGTGATTCTCGAATCTTTCGCTAATTCGGTTTTAGCGATTTCATCAAATACAATTGGTGGAAAAATGTTAATAAATCATGGTGAAGATGGAATTTTATTTGAAAATGAAAATTACGAAAATTTGGCGCAAAAAATAATTTATGCACTTGAAAATAAAGAAAATTATTGTAATTATACCAAGAAAGCTTACGAAAAATTAGAGAAAAATTTCAATTTTGATGTTTTTTCGGCAAAATTTGGTGATTTTTTGACTAAAACGATGAAATAATTTGATTTTTCTTGTTAAAAAGTTAGAATTTTTTTATAACAAAAGATAAAAAATAAATTAATGACAAATTGTATAAAATATATTCTTGCAGTAACTTTATTTTTTACACTAGCGGGATGTGAAATTATTTTTGAGAAATCGCCGCGAGGCTGGCCAGCTTTTGAACCAAGACCTCTTGTTGGGGTGAAGAATTTTCCGCCAACTGACACCGATTATGGCAAGGGTTTTCGCGGTGGCTGTGGTTCGGCGTGGGACGCGGTTACGAAGGGATTGACTTCTGATGTTAGTCCGAAAGCTATTGATACGCAAAAAATGGTAAAAAGCCCTGATTACGCCTTGGGTTGGTCGGATGGTTTTGAGCAATGCACTTATATTGTTGACTGGGATGTCGTATAAAATCCTCAAAAAACACAGCTTCATTGTTTTGTTTTTTGTTGTGCTGACATCAATCACTTCATCTTGTCGATTGGTGGGGTTTTATGAGCCAGTTACACTCGATTTAGATATACCGGACGGTCCAGCTGAATATAAGGCGGGATATCGCGCTGGTTGTCGCTCTGGCCTTGGCGCCGGAAGGGCCTTTGCTGGAGGATTTGTTTATGATCCTGATCATGGTACGGGTGTTTATCAGCACGATTCTAACTTTGTTACTGGCTGGAGCCATGGTTGGTTTACCTGCGTAATTCATGCCTCAACTTTCAGTACATTGAACGCAATGAAACATGGGCCATTAGAATAATTATGAAATATTTAAAAATAATAAGCCTAATCTCGATATTATCGCTGACTTTTTTTGTCGGCTCTTGTAGGCAGATAGGCAAAAAAATGCCAAATACTCCACTTAGTGATTTTAAAGATACGATGGCGACCGCAACTCCTGATTTTAGAAAGGGTTGGTACGATGGTTGTGAAGTCGGGCTTTCGACCGGAGCTAATACTTTTTATAAAACTCTCTATAAAAGTAATCAAATTGATGGTTATAAAATGACCGAGTCTCCTGAATATAAAGCGGCTTGGGGAACGTCCTTTTGGTATTGCTATCGCTATACTTTTATTAAACAAAAAAGTCCGTTTTGGAAGTCATTCTTTGAAGGATATAAATAATATGGTGAGAATAATTTTAATAACATTGCTGCTTTTTATCCCGTGTTGTCGGTGGTTTGAAAATGCCTCGACCCCATATACAATTGGCGCGGGATTTAAAGTTCCACCGGGAACACCAGCTTTTCAGCAAGGTTATCGCGATGGCTGTTCGCAGATTTTTTATTCTCGTGGTAACAGTTTTTATCGTTGGCGCCATAAATATAAATATAATCCGAAAATGAACGGCAATTCAGAATATCGTTTTGGCTATAAAAGGGGAGGTTCTTTTTGTTTCAACTTCATAACTCCGGGCGTGACTGCGCCAGATCGCTATATATTTCCTAATAAAGACCCAATTTTGGCGATGGACTACAACAAAACCGGTTTCTTTGAGGGTCCGCTCGACGCTTTTATACCACAAGCAGAGTGGGGAGGTCTTGACGGTGTTTATAAGGTTTGGTCGGGAGGCGGCGGAGATTCTGTGTTTGGCGCAAATCCTTTGTGGGCTGGCGGTTCTAGTGGTCAATTTTTTGGACAATAAAATTATTTGATATATGAATTTTGTAAAGTTCACGATTCTGATGTTTTTTGTGGCTTCATGCTCAACGCCAAATTGGTATAAGCCGCATGGATATAAATTGTTTAGCCTTATGCCAAAAGGAGGAACTCCCGGCTATAATCTTGGTTGGGTTCATGGCTGTGAATCGGGAGCGGGAACGCAATTTGGTGGCGCAGTTTATCAAACTTTTTACACTTGGAATCGTGATCCTGACATTTCAAGTTCGCGGCCCGATATTGAGAAAATTCGAAAACGCTACGGAAAAAAAGAATTAAAAGATGTTAACTGGAGCGATAGTGCTGAAATAAAACGCAACTTTTCCGACTATAATCTAGTTTTTTGGGACGCGCATTATTTCTGTCGTCAAACTGTTTTGGGAACTCTTCAGCTGGGTGATATGGATCCGCCTCTTCCGGGTGAAACACGCTATAATCCATCAGCTCATCACTTGGGAAGTGTTTATAAATTGAATGGAAAAAATGACCCGAGGTTGGGATCTCAAAGAAGTGGAGGTTTTTGGTAGAGTTTTTACGATTAAATCAAAAGTTTTTGCACAACTTTGTTAATTATAGAATTCGTCAAAATTTTCCCCTTTTGCGTAATTTTCATCGAATCATGAGAAATGCTTAAAAATCCCTCGTTTTCGAGATTTTTCAGAGCTTTATAATCAACGATTTCGCTAAGTTTTTTACCAAAATGGCTGATGAAAATTTCGTCATTTATGCCCGCGTCAAGTCTAAGTCCCATTAAAATTAACTCTTGCGCCAGTTCGTGATCTGAAATTGCTTCGATTTTTTGAATTCCATTGCCTTTTTTTGCCACTTGATCAAGCCAATTTTGCGGTTTGTGAGTCATCATAATTGCGCTTCTTTGTTTTTCGCCGTCAAGATAAACTCGAGAATGAGCTCCGGCTCCAACTCCAATATAATCAAGGCCTCGCCAATAAACCAAATTATGTTTGCACTCAAAATTCTTCTTGGCATAATTAGAAATTTCATAATTTAAAAAACCATTCTTGTCCAAAACTTCGTTGGTTTTTTCATAAATCTCTGCGGATAATTCTTCGTCTGGCAATGTAAATTTTTTGTCGGCAAAATCTCTAAAAAATGGCGTGCCTTTTTCAATCGTAAGTTGATAAAGCGAAATATGTTTTGAGCCAAAACTTAGCGCCAATTCTATTTCTTTAAGCCATTCTTCAGCTTTTTGTTTTGGCCTTGCATAAATTAAATCAAACGAAAAATTGTCGAAAATTTGCGCAGTGTTTTTTATCACCGAAATTGCTTCTTGCGATGAATGGTTGCGTCCCAAAAATTTTAAATCTTCGTTGTTAAGAGCTTGAATTCCGATCGACAAACGATTTATTCCGGTTTTTTTTAATTCCAAAAATTTCGCACTTTCGTAAGAAGTTGGGTTGGTTTCCAGCGTAATTTCGCAATCATTGCTAATTTTCCAATTTTTGGCAATTCTGTTTAAAATTGCCTCAACTAAGCTAATTGGCATCAATGAAGGCGTGCCTCCGCCAAAGAAAATCGTTTTTATTTCGCGATTTTCTAAATTTTTGCCAAAAAAATCTATTTCATTAATATAACATTGCTCAAAATTTTTATGATCAATATTTTGTGAAACGTGTGAATTAAAGTCGCAATACGGACATTTCGACTTGCAAAAAGGATAATGAACATAGACAGAAAGCGGTTTTGTAGCCATATTAATTTTTCTTGTATTTATTTATGCGCAATGTTATAATGATAACCATTATCAATATTTGTGCTTCATCAGGACTAATAAATAAATTATAACAAAATGCTACAAATTTTAATAGTAGTTTTTCGCGAAATGCTTGAAATTTCTTTAATTCTCGGAGTTTTAACTGTCGCAACAAGACAGATAAAGGGTCGCGACAAGTGGATTTGGGGTGGTTTATTGCTTGGAATTTTCGGTTCATTTTTATTGGCCTTATCAACCGATTCAATCTCGCAAAGCCTTGATGGCGTTGGACAAGAAATATTCAACGGCGCAATTTTACTTTCGGCTGCAATCATGATTTCGTGGACAGTGATTTGGATGCAGCAACACGCCAGAAGCTTGTCGGGCGAATTTAAAAATCTCGGAAAATCAATAGAGCGGGGCGCAAGGCCGCCATACAGCCTTCTCATCGTAGTATTTTTATCAGTTTTGCGCGAAGGTTCTGAAATTGTTCTTTTCACTTACAGCTCGTTCATTTCTGGCATTGCTTTTAACGAAATAATCATTGGATTATTGTGTGGCGTTGCGCTTGGAGTCGGAATCGGAGTCGCTTTATATTTCGGAATGCTTAAAATTTTTGGCAAATATTTCTTTAAAGTTACAACTTTAATCCTAGTTTTTTTAGCTTGTTCAATAACCGCGCAAGCCTTTGGTTTTTGGGTCAGCGCCGATTTTGTTCCGTCAATTGTTGATCAAGTTTGGGACAGTTCTAATATTTTATCGCAAAAAAGTTTTTTCGGAAATTTCCTTCATATTTTCTTTGGTTATATTGACCAGCCATCAGCTGTTCAAATCATCGCTTATTTGACAAATTTGACAATATTATTTTTTGGGCTTAAAATCGCTTCTAAAAAAATTAACAATGGCAAGAAAATTTAAAATTTTTGGTCGTGAATTTGAATGGTACGACGTAAAAACCAAATTTAAAAAGCTGCTTCGAGGCCTTTTCTATTTAGGTTTTACGCAAGAGTTAATCTGCTACATAATAATTTTTTATATGTGGTTGGTTTATTTAACTAGCACCAAGAAATTCGTAAATTTTGAACCGTTCACAGAATTGTTGCGCCAGAAACGTGCGATAATTCTGGCTTCGTGGCATAATCGCTTGATGATGACGCCTTTCGTTTTACTTTCAGCTAGGAAAAAAGCTAAGCTTAAATATAACATGATGACTCTGGTTTCACGCCATGGCGACGGAAGATTTGTCGGCATTGTCATGGAGAAATTCGGCTTTAAAAATATGTATGGTTCATCACAAGACAGCCGCAAAAGCACTCGCGGCATTGATTTAGCAACGATGAGAAGTTTAATTCGCGGCCTAAAAAACGGACACGGCTTGGGGATTACGCCAGACGGCCCTAGGGGTCCCAATCAAAAAATTAATGGCGAGATTGTCAACATCGCCAAAATTTCTGGTGCGGTTATCGTGCCAATTTCCTACTCAACTTCGCGCATGATCGAGCTTAACAGCTGGGACAAGTTCAAGATTCCTTTGCCGTTTTCGAAATTAACTTTTTATTGCGGCGAGTTCTTTGAAATAGACAAAAACTTGCCCAAAGAAGATGAAGAAAAAATGCGTCTCAGATTAGAAAATGCGATGAATTTTGCGCAAGAAGAATCTCGAAAATTCTAAAATTATTGCGCCATAAAATGCAAAAAATTCTTTTTATCTGCACCGGAAACATCTGTAGATCGCCAACCGCAGAAGCAGTTGCGCGCCACAAAGCAATTATTGCCAAAAAACAAGACTCATTTATTTTTGACTCAGCAGCCACCAGCAATCATCATGCAGGACAAGCTTGCGATAAAAGATCGGTTGAAATTGGCGAGGCGCGCGGAATTTCATTTAAAAACATTTATTCGCGCCAAATTAACAAGCAAGATTTTGAAAATTTCGATTTCATTTTTTGCATGGATCGCGGCCATTTATCAACTCTTTATCGAATTGCTGATCAAAAATATCACCACAAAATTCATTTATTTTTACAATTTTGTGGCGTAAAAAATTCTTGGAATGATGAGGTAATAGACCCATATTACGGCTCTAATAAAGGATTTGAAGAAGTTTTTGATATGATTGATTTGGCGCTTCAAGAAATGTTTGTCATTTTATAAGTAAAAAATATGGCTAAATATTTTTTTTCATAATAAAATGACGACATTAATGCGTTATTTTACAAATAAAAGAGTGAATTTTCTCTAAAAATGGCCAAAATATAATAATTCTCGCTACTTATTAATAATTTTCGAAGCTTCCAAAAAATGAATTTATCTATGTTTAGAATCTTGTTATTACTCTTGCTGATTTCCGCTTGTGGTGGAGGTGGCGGAGGTGGAGGTAGGGGGCCTCTCACCACCCCGACTCCTGTCATAAATGATCCAGAGCCAGAGCCGGAGCCGGAGCCTGACACAGCTTGGATCGATAGCGTTAGTGTTGCTGAGGCCAATGTATACAGAACCGCAGAATATAACGCGCAGTGGGGCCTTGAGGCAATTGGGGCTGCGAAAGCCTACGCGTTGCTGGCAAAAAATGACAAAGCTGTTGGGGGTCAGGGCGTAAAAATTGCCATTGCTGACAGTGGGGCGCGTGTTGCTCACAACGAAATTGCAGGAAATATTATCACCGCCGACAGCTATAATTATTTTTATGAAAACGCCAATGTTGACGATGCTCACGGACACGGAACCCACGTCGCTTCAACGGCCGCTGGCGTTAAGAATGGAGGTGGCATGCACGGTGTCGCTTATAATTCACAAATTATAGTTTCTGATTTATTTAATGACACCACTGATCTTGGAGACATTTCTGGTGCGCTCGACGGCTCGTCTGACAAGGGTGCAAAAGTCGTAAACGCCAGCGTTTCATATGGAACATACACTGCTTATAATGGCGACACCATCTCGGCGGGCACTGACACCGCGATCATCAACGCCATAACCGATGCAAGAGTAAATGACGTTTTATTTGTGTTCGCCGCCGGAAACGACGCTGATAACGCGGGAAACGGTCAAACCGGTTTTCAAGATCCTAATTATTTAATTCATCAAAAGCCGTCAAAGCCAGCTTTGTTCGCCAATAATCCAACTTTAGAAGGTTATGTTTTGGCGGTTGGCGCCGTTGATGAAAATGGCGACATCGCCGATTTCAGCAATAATTGCACGGTTACTAAAGATTATTGTTTAGTTGCTCCGGGCGTTGACATTTATGCGGCATTTCGCGGAACTAATTCAACTTATCAAGCCCTTGACGGCACGTCAATGGCCGCTCCACACGTTAGTGGCGCGGCTGCGGTTCTTCGCGGGGCTTGGCCACATTTAACCGCGCCACAAACCGCGCAAATTTTATTGTTGACCGCCGACGACTTGGGTGTTGCGGGTGTTGACGATGTTTATGGCCACGGCATGTTGAATTTATATGAAGCTGTTCAAGGCTATGGTTCTGAAGCTATTGTTTTTGGCGCTTCGGTTTCAAGTAAAGGTTACGATTTATCCTCAACTTCATTTTTATCTGATCCAATTTTTGGCGATGCGTTAGTTTCAAAAGTTGCGCCAGCGTTAAAAGATGCAGTTTTCTTTGACGATTTTGGTCGTGATTATAAAGCTTCTCTAGGAAATAAAATATCTTACAAAACCAATGCTCGCAATACTTCATTTAATGTCAGCCAAATTTTGCTAAATGAATATGAAACAAAAAATATTCCATTTTCATTTTCATCAAGCGACGGAAAATCGAACACGAAAATTAATTTTAAATTAAAATCTTATAGTAAAAATAAATTAAAATTTCAAACCACCGACAATTCAACAATTGGCCAAGAATTAGAAAATGATCGCGGCTTTTCTTTTGTCGAAACACTCAGCAAAAAATCATCTTTCGGATTTGCTTTTAACGTCGATGAAATCACAAATTCAAGTTCGAATATTTTAAAAGAAATGCAATTCTTGTCTTTAAATTCTCTAAATTCAAATCCATTTCAAAATTTCGTGAATCAAGGATCAGGATCGGTTTCGTTCAATAATTCGCAAAAAAATTTCAACCAACTTTTTATAAATCATAAAATTCTTGATGAAAAAATAAAAATCGGATTTTCTCATCAAGCTTCATATTTAAGAAATTCCTCCGACATTAAAAACGGCAGTTTGCAAAACCAAATTAATGATTTTAATTTGGGATTCAAGGCTAACAAAAATTCCGATATTTCTGTTTCGTTTGGAAAATTAGACGAGTTTGATAATAATTTATTAAACTCGAAAGCCCTTGGTGCGTTTGAGTCGGCACAAGATGTTAAAACTTCTTATATGAAAATTTCTATGGTGCAAAAATTGTTTAGCGACATTTCTTTAATTGCCAATTTTTCGCAAGGCTCAACAAAAATTAATGGCAACGAATTTGGAATTTTTCGCGATTTTTCAAACATAAAAAGTCGCGCTTTCGCGGTCGGCTTCGTAAACAAAAATATTTTTGGTGGAAATTTAGGATTAATTTATAACGAACCGATGCGCGTTTATGAAGGAAAAGTTTCAATTGACGCTCCGATCGCTCGCGACTTGGCCGGAAACGTTACGCGATATCAAGATAAAATTTCGCTAAAACCAGTTGGAAAAGAGCAAAATCTCGAATTATTTTTCGCAAAAAGCCTTGGTAATTTTTCGCGAGTTTCTCTAAACTTGATCGCGATAAAAGATGCTGGAAATATCGTCAGAAGAAACAAAGATTATTTTGCGATAATGAATTACGGACTGGCGTTTTAAGTGATATGATTTTTATCGAGACAGTTCAGCAACACTAAGCCAGCGGCTTCGAGCGCGAAGTCTTCTGGCGTCAACGCGACCTCTAATTGTGCGTCCGCGGTCTCTAACCTCAACTTTGTCGCGCCATTTTCTATTTTCTTCAGGAATTTCCGGCGTCGTTCTGGCTAATTTTCTTGCTGCTATTTTTGTTTTTGCTGAAGCAATTACGATTTGACGATTTTTATCATGAAGCCTTTTGTGGTGCATGATAATGTTGTCCGTGAACCATCTGCGTCTTCTATTCATCATGCGTCGTCTTTGCGCGCGCGTAAGTCTTTTGCCTTTAGTTTTGCGAATTACGCTGAAAAACGAATGCATAATTTCATGACCAATCAGGTGATGAACCAGCGGAGAGTTCAAAAGCCCAGAAGAGGCGAGGTTTATAGCGTTAAAATTAGCGAGACCTATGAATTCAATCATTTTTAAAATTCGTATAAATAACTTATCATCAAGCCCAAGAGAGCGGCTCTGTGACCATCTTCTCTAACACTTGCGCGGTTTATGTCGACCGCAATATTATTGGCAAATTTATATCCGATCGAAAGTTGCATCAAACGATCGTGACTTTTCGAAGTTAATGCGCTTGGATAATTATTGTCTAAATTGCGTAAAATGCTTGATATGCTTGCGCTCCAGCCGCTATATTTTCCGATAATTGAGGTCGTGATATATTCTCCATCGCGATTTTTTCTTCCAGTAAAATTGCTAAGTTTAACAATTTCAAACACAGGAATAATGGAAGTTAATCTGTTAATTTTGTGCAAATATTCAAGATTTGCTGTGTATGCAATTTCGCGCGAACCTTGAGAATCTTGCTTATCAACGCCAAGGCTACGATATCCGAGATTGTAATACAAATTTTCTACGCCAAGAAATTTTTGGCCTTCCATGGTGATGCTGTAAGAAGAAAGTGTTCCCGTATTTCCAGAAAGTCCGTCATTGCGGCTTTGTTTGTCGCGGTCATTAAACGCACTTCTGCTTAAATCTGTAGCGTCAGTAAAAAAGCTGTTGATCGTAATTTCGCTATCTTCCAAAAGCGCGCCAAGACTGAACCCAAGCTTCTCGCGAAGCTCATAATCTTCGGTAAAATCGGTGACAAAAAGTCCGATTCTTTTATTTCTTCTATATAAAGTTGCGAAAGTCGGGTTATATTTCCCGACTGAAAATTTCATATCATCATTTTCGAAATTCAGCTTTAATTCTTCGACAATTAGGCCTGTGTCATCTTGATTTATGCCGCGATTAATCCCCTCTTTATTGCCAAGAATAGAGCGTGAGCGCTCGGGGCTGTCATATTGTCTGTGGCGAATTGGCAGAATTCTCCAGCCCGTTTTTACTGACCAGCGTTCGTTAAAACTTAAAGTAAAATCTGGCTCAATATTAATTAAGGCGCTGTTTGATTCAAGCCCTTGTTTTTTGCTTTCAAGAACGTGATCGTTTCGTGATTCGAACAAAATTTGTCCGCTAACGTTTGGATATTGCTCCGCCGAGTTCGCGTAAGAAATTTCTGCTATGCAAAATAAAGCCGATAAAACAACAAATTTAATTTTTTTCATATGTTTCAATGTCTTGTGTCATTTTAACCTCAAAATCAGCGTTTTAAGCCTCATCTTTTTGGTCAAAATTCAAAAGAGAACCTTCTCTTATATTTCATACAAGAGTTTTTTCTTTTAAATTTATTCTCAAAATATTTTACCTAAAGTGCTGATTTTGAGGTTAAAATGGTATTATTTACGCGGTAAAATCACAGTGAATGAAGTTCCGACATTTATTTCACTTTCAATGTTAACACTACCATTATGTAATTCAACGAAATATTTTGTTAAATAAATTCCAATTCCTGTTCCAGAAACCGACAAAGTATTTTTCGCACGGAAAAATTTTTGCCCAATTTTTGCAACGTCATCTTTCGGAATTCCAATTCCGTGATCAATAACCCTTACAGCAATCTTGTTTTCATTGCATTTCGTAATCACGCTCACTTCAGAATTATCCTTAGAATATTTCACGGCATTTGCAAGAATATTAGTAAAACAATGGTCAAGCAATTTTTGGTCGGCGTTTATTCTCGAGTCATTTTGACAAAAATTTACATTGATTTTGATATTTTTGTTAAGCGCCAAATTCGAAGCTTTTTCAATCACTTCAAGCAATAAATCGTTCAAATTAAATTCTTGTTTATTGACGTTAATTTCACTGTTGCCACTTTCCATTTTCGCCAAGTTCAGCGTGCTGTTTATGAGGCCAGTCATTCTTTGAATTCCGTTTTTAATGCGCTCGAGATATTTGTTGAAATTGTCATCAGAAATATTCAAGCTCTTCGCTTTTCTCGCAATTAATTCGCGCGTAGAATCTATAATTTGCAACGGAGTTTTAAACTCGTGCGACACCAGCGCCACAAACTCAGTTTGCATTTTACGCATTTCTTTTTCTTTCTTGATCGCCTCTTTTAATTCAAGGGTTTTGGTCAATAAATTATGATTTGCAATCATGACTTTTTCAATCGAATAAGAGCGGTCAATCGCAATCGAGAGTTGGTCTGCGATAATTTCTATCAACTCAATTTCATCGACCGTAAAATTTCTATTTTCGCTCGAATGTATATAAATCGCGCCATTAACTTCATTATCGAATGAAATAATTGCTGCAACTTGCGAATTAATTGAAAATTTTTGATAAAAATCCTTCAGATTAGAAAATGTCGGGTCAGATTTTATATCGTTTGCAATAAATAACGTACTGTTTTTCACCGTGTCATTTTGCGAATTTGCTCTGATTTTTTCATAAAAATTTCCTTGAGTTTTAACATATTCTTCCGTGATTATTCTGCCATTTTCTTCGCCGCCATCGTTTAAAATAGACTTCACTTGCGGATTGCAAAACTCAATAATAAAATTGGCCTCACCATCTTTTTTGTCGTGAATCAAGCATCGGTCAATTTTCAAAACCTTGCAAAGAGACTGCGAAATGCTTTGCGCGATTTCTTTGACGGGCTTATCTGAAATAATCAAATAGCTAATTTCGCGCAATAATTTCTCGTTGCTAAGTGCGCGTTCAAGATTTTTTACTAAAGTTTGATTTTGTGATTTTATGTTTTCTTTCTGAAGCTTGATTTCGTCATTTTCGACAGCTTCTTCGCCAATTTTTTCAAACGAAAAAATCGCATAAAATTTTTGCGATTCTTTTTCTATGATTGGTTTAAAGCCGATTTTAAATTTCGCGATTTGGTGATTTTCATCTAAATGATTGTCTAAATTTAGAAGGATGCTACATTCTTCGCGAGTCTTGACAGACTTGATCATTCTGATATATTCAAGTTGATCTTCAGAAGAATAGTTTACGTCAATTTCGTCAAGTAAAAAATCATAACTTTTGCCGATAAGTTCATCTTGCGTGATTTTAAAAGTCTGACAAAATATGTCGTTTGCGTGAATTATAGAAAGATAATTTGGGTTTTCTATTTTAATCGTGGTGCAAAGAAAAGAAGCGTAATCGCTTTCATCAACATTTTTCTTAAGGCGATCTAAATATTCACCATTTGTTGTAAGAACCTTTTGGCTTTGCTCGAGAGAGTCTTGCGGTGATAATTTTGTCATTTAAATAAAATTTTTTAAAGTGATTTTTATTTTTTCACAAGCCTCAAAAATATGTTTTTCTTCGACAATTAGTGGCGGCAAAATTCTTATAACATTTTCGCCGGCCGCAACAACAAGTAAGCCATTTTCGATTAATTTTGCCACAAATTGTAAATTATCTATTTTTTGATTCAGCTTAATGCCAAGCATAAAGCCAACTCCGCGAATTTCGTCGACTAAATCAGGATTTTCATTTTTAATTTCCTCGAGATTTTTTTTCAGCAGTGCGCTATTTTTTCTGACATTTTCAAGAAAATTCGGCGCGGTCATAACGCTAAGAACCGAGTCTGCGACGGCCATTGCCAGAGGATTTCCGCCATAAGTTGTGCCGTGAACTCCGAAAGTCATGCCTTTTGCTGCATCTTTGGTTGCCAAGCAAGCGCCAAGAGGAAAGCCACCGCCAATAGCTTTAGCAAGCGAAATTATGTCTGGCTTTGCGCCAAAATATTCATAAGCACCAAGATATCCCGTCCTTCCCATGCCGCATTGAACCTCGTCAAAAGCCAAAAGTAAATTGAATTCATCGCACAGTTCGCGAAGATTGTGCAAGAATTTTTTGTCAGCGACTTTAATTCCTTCTTCGCCTTGAATTGGTTCGATTAAAATTCCCGCCGTGTTTTCGGTGATTGCTTTTCTTACTGCGTCAATATTGCCAAATTCAACATTGTCAAACCCTTCAAGCGCGGGCTTAAAACCCTCAAGATATTTTTCTTTCGAGGCCGCAGAAATCGTCGCAATCGTGCGTCCGTGAAAGGCGCCAGTGAAGGTTATAATGCGATTTTTTTGTGGCTTTCCCCCAACATAAAAATGACGACGAATCATTTTGATCGCACATTCATTGGCTTCGGCGCCAGAATTACAGAAAAAAACATAATCGAAACCATAATTACTGACCAACTTCTCAGCGTATAAATTAAGCTCGTTGCCGTTATAAATGTTAGAAACGTGCCATAATTTTTTGGCCTGATTAGTGATGGCGTCAACCATTTTGGGGTGGCAATGTCCAAGCGCGTTAACCGCAATTCCTGCGCCAAAATCGAGATATTTTTTGTTTTTATCAAACAAATAAACTCCTTCTCCGTGCGAAAAAGTGACATCAAATCTTTTGTGAACTGGTAATAATCTATCGCTTGTTGCCATTTTTTATAGTGTTAAAAATTGCTTTGAATGTTGGGCACTGTTCGCTGATTCTTTCAACCTTATTTTTCGTCCTAATTTTGTCAAAAAAGCGCTAAAAATATACCAAAATCTGAAATCGAAATAATTCAGCTAACAGTCCTAATTTTCCTTTAATTTGCCTAAGAATCGTTTAGAGCTTGAGGCAAAAGTAATTTATATTGCTTTTATTATATTTATTTGATTAAATATTTAAAGTAAAATCTACATATTTTTTATGATAATAGACAATCTTGAAAATAAACGCAAAATTTTGGCAAAATTCCTCGAAATTTGTGCTTTTGAAGGCATAAATGAAGAGATTTTGGAAAAATCGATGGAAAGCTGCGAGATTCCGGTGAAATTCAAGAATTTAATTTTTGAAAACGGCGTCTTAAGTTTGGTTGATTTTTACATTGACGAAATCATTGAAAATCTTGCAAAAAACATCGAAAAGCGGCAAGATTTTTCTAATTTTAAAATTCGCGATAAAATAAAATTCGCACTTCGCGATATTTTTGATCAGCAAAAAAATCACCAAATCGCCGCTCAAAGATTGCGCAATTTTTATTTTGATTTGTCGAATTTTAAAAATAAAAATTATGGCGCAAGGCCGACTTTATTCGCTTTTCGAAATGCTTTTAAAGTTTCCAGCCAAATTTGGTATTTAATCGGCGACAAATCAACTGATTATAATTTTTACACAAAAAGATTAATTCTTGCAAAAATAATTTCGCGAAGTTTTTTGGTTTTTGTTAAAGATGATTCCTCAAATTTCGAAAAAACTAATAAATTTATCGATTCACAAATCGAAAATGTTATGAAATTCGAAAAATTTAAAGCAAAAATAAAAAGTTTTTCACAAAAATCGCAAAGCGAAATTTGCGATTTAAAAGAAAAACTAAGCGATTTTTTTGTTGACGAAAAAGGAAAAAGCAGGCAAGCTAGCGATATCATAAAAAATTTACCTTTTATTAGGCTGTTTTATTAATACAAATTAAAATATATGTCGACAACTTTAAACATGTTTGATTTAATATTTATATTCTCTGCGATCGCAATCGTGCTAATCGCGTTCTTCCGCGGCTTTGTGCGTGAAATATTTTCGGTTTTTAACTGGATTATCACCATCGCTTTAGTCTATTTTTTATCTCCATTTCTCGCGAAATTCGTCAACAGCTATTCGCATAACACAGAAATTTCAAATATTATAAGTTCGACGATAATTTTCATAATTATTTTTATCGGCTCAACCTTGTTAATGCGCAAAGTTTCTGAGTCTTGTCAAGAAAAAATTCCTTTCACGACCAATCAAATTTTAGGTGTAATATTTGGCGTTTTTAAAACTTTCCTAATTTTTGGCCTTGTTTATGGTGCGACAATAAATATTTATGGCGAAATATACAATGTCTCAGCCAAAGCAAAGCAAAGCGAAACAATGCCAATCTGGCTTTATGACGCAAAAACTCGCGCGTTAATTTCGCCTCTCGGCAAAGTTTTAGATCCGCTCGTGAAGTTCTCAATTTCTAAGGTTGAAGAGAGATTTTTGGGTAAAAAAATCACGAAAAAGAAAGAAAAAATCGAAGATATTATTGATGAAGTTGACGAGGTTGAAGAATCGAGTGAAAAACCCGATAAAAAAGATGTAAAAAAAGTTAATGAAAAATATGAAGAGAAAGGTTATTCTAAGAAAGAGATAGAAAAAATGGATCGTTTAATTGAGATTGTTGAATAATGTTATAATATAACATATTTAAGAATAGTCATTTATCTACACGCAAGCTTTTGTTTTACTGGTTCCATAAGTGATTTAAATAATCATTTTTGTTATATTATAACATTATAATTTATTGAAAAATATGTTCAAACTTACTGCAAAAAATGCGCTAATTACTGGTGCGACTGGTGGAATTGGAGCTGAAATAGCTCAAACTTTAGCGGCTCAGGGCGCAAATGTCGTGATTTCTGGCACGAAAGAAGAGCGCTTGCTTGAATTGCAAGCCAAAATTGGCGCGGATAAATGCAAAATATTGCCATGCAATTTGTCAGATGTTGAGCAAGTTGAGTCTTTGTTTGAAAAGGCCGAAGAATTAATCGGTGGCGGAATTGACATTTTGGTTTGCAACGCCGGAATTACCAAAGATAATCTTGCTTTGCGCATTAAAACTGAAGATTTCGATGAAGTTTTAAACGTAAATTTAAAATCGACTTTCATTTTGAATAAAAATGCGATCAAAAAAATGATCCGCAGAAAATATGGTCGAATCATAAATATTGCTTCAGTTGTTGGTTTTACAGGAAATCCGGGGCAGGCCAATTATGTTGCATCAAAAGCGGGAATGGTCGGAATGTCAAAATCATTTGCTCAAGAAATTGCAAGTCGCGGAATCACAATAAATTGTGTAGCGCCCGGTTTTATTCAAACTGCGATGACTGACATTTTAAATGATACGCAAAGACAAGGAATTTTATCATCAATTCCGATGCAAAAAATGGGAACGCCAAAAGATATCGCAAATGGTGTGGCATATTTAGCGAGCGAAGAAGCGTCTTATGTTACGGGACAAACACTTCATATTAATGGTGGAATGTTGATGCTTTAAGATAAATTTAATTATTGAAATAAAATGACGACACATAAAACAAAAGTTCTAATTATCGGTTCTGGGCCGGCGGGATATAGCGCGGCGATTTATGCGGCGCGGGCAAATCTAGAGCCAATTTTGGTTAGCGGAATGCAACCGGGTGGACAGCTTACGATCACGACCGATGTTGAAAATTATCCGGGATTCGCCGATGTGATTCAAGGTCCGTGGCTTATGGAGCAAATGGAAAAACAAGCGGCTCACGTTGGCACAAAAATTGTTTCTGACCACATTAAGCAAGTCGATTTTTCTAAGCGTCCATTCAAAGCAATTGGCGAATCTGACGATGTTTACGAAGCTGACTCTGTTATTATTTCTACTGGGGCGCAGGCAAAATGGCTTGGCCTTCCGTCGGAAAAAAAGTTCCAAGGATTTGGCGTTTCGGGCTGTGCGACTTGCGATGGATTTTTCTTCAAAAATAAAAACGTAATCGTTGTTGGCGGCGGAAACAGCGCGGTTGAAGAGGCTCTATATTTAACAAACCACGCCAAAAAAGTTTATGTTGTTCACAGGCGCGATAAATTTAAATCAGAAAAAATTCTGCAAGATCGACTTTTCAAAAACGAGAAAATCGAAGTAATTTGGAACCACGCTTTGGAAGAAGTTGTCGGCGTTGAAAGCCCTGCAAAATCGGTCACTGCGGCGCGTTTAAAAAACACGGTTGATGGTTCGATAAAAGAACTTCCGATCGACGGAATTTTCATCGCAATTGGCCATAAACCGAACTCAGACATGTTCAGAAGCACTGGACTTGAAATTGACGAAGAAGGTTATATCGTTACAAAAAAGGGCAGTGCGAAAACTAATATCGAAGGCGTTTTTGCGGCGGGAGACATTCAAGATAAAACTTATCGCCAAGCCGTGACGGCCGCGGGAAGTGGATGTATGGCGTCTTTGGACGCTGAGAAATTTTTAGCGCATTAATTTTGGTTGTTAAAATAAACGTGAAAAAATAAAGCTATGGCAAACTCATTAAAATTCACCATCGATAAAAATGGTGTCGCTAATTTGGTTTTTGATTTAGAGGGAGAGAAAATTAACAAGCTCTCGGCGCCCGTTTTGCTTGAGCTTGAAAAGGCCATAAATGTCATTGACGGCAACAGAGCAATTCGTGTTTTATTAATTTCATCAAACAAAAAAGATATTTTCATTGCCGGCGCCGACATCAATGAAATCAAAGATTTGCGCGAGCCAAAAGACGCATACGCCAAAGTTTCTTACGGACAAAATATTCTCGATAAAATCGCGAATTTAAAAATCCCGACGATTGCAATTATTAACGGAGCGTGTCTTGGTGGCGGTCTAGAGCTTGCGATTGCCTGCAAATATCGCGTCGGTGTTGTTAACTCAAAAACCGTTATGGGCCTGCCCGAAGTTAATCTTGGCATAATCCCTGGATTTGGCGGAACTCAGCGCCTTCCAAAACTTGTTGGACTCGAACAATCTTTAAAAATGATTCTTACGGGAAGTCCGATTGACACCGCCAAGGCCTATAAATCTGGGCTTATCGACGACATTGTTCGCGAAGAATTTTTGGAAGAAAAAATGGGTCATTTTGTGACCGAAATTATCAAAAATGGCGAACAAAATTGCTATTTATTAAAGCGCAAAAAAGATGCCAATTCGCGCTTTATAGTTGAATCTTTGTTGCTAAAAAAATATTTAATTTATTATTTTGTCAAAAAAGATTTAATGGCAAAAACTAAAGGAAATTATCCGGCGCCGCTCGCCGCACTTGAAGTTATAAAAAAAACTTACGGACTTACTTACGGCAAAAGAGGATTCAAAGTCGAGCTTGACGCTTTTTGTGAGTTGTGTGTTGGTGAAATTTCGAAAAATTTAATCGAAATTTTCTTTATAAATGAAGATCTAAAAAAAGATGACGGCGTCGCCAATTCGGCCGAACTTGTTGACAATAAATATTTCATAAAAAATGCCGCACTTGTCGGAGCCGGAATTATGGGCGGTGGAATCGCTTGGCTTTTCGCCAATAAAGACATCAACATTCGCATCAAAGACATCTCGCAAAAAGCCATCAGTATTGGATATAATCAAATTTCTAAAATTTTCGATCAGCTTAAAAAAATCAGAAAATTGACGCAATCCCAAATTGATATGAAAATGGGGAAAGTGACTTCTGTCCTTGATTATAGCGGGTTCTCACAATCACAAATAGTTGTCGAAGCGGTGATTGAAAATATGTCAGTGAAAAAAACTATTTTGGCGCAAATTGAAGAAGAAATCGCGCCAAATGCGATAATCGTAAGCAACACTTCATCTTTGTCTATTACTGAAATGGGCAGCGCGCTCAAGAATCCCGCGCGTTTTGCGGGAATGCATTTTTTTAATCCTGTCAACAGAATGCCTTTGGTTGAAGTTATTCGCGGCGAAAAAACTTCGGACGAAACTATCGTAAAAGTCGTGAAGCTCTCTAAAAAGCTTGGCAAAACACCGATTGTGGTTAAAGACGTTGCCGGATTCTTGGTTAATAGAATTTTGCTTCCATTAATGAACGAAGCATCTTATTTATTGCAAGAAGGCGGAGAAATTGAAAAAATCGACCGCGCGATCGAAAATTTCGGCATGCCGATGGGCCCATTTGTTTTGGCTGATGTGGTCGGGATTGACGTTGGTTCTAAAGTCGCTTATTCGCTTTATGAGGCTTATGGAAATCGCATGAAAGTCGCTGAAATTTTGGTCGAAATTCATGAAAATCATAAAGAATTACTTGGCAAAAAATCAGGAATCGGTTTTTATAATTATTCACTTGGCGAGAAAAAACCTTTCGTAAATTTGCAAATTAAAAAGATTCTTGCTGAGTTGCGCACAAAAAAATCTTTGCCAATTTATTATGCAAGCGACGAAAAAATTGTTGATCGCTGCATTTTAACTATGGTTAACGAGGCCGCAAAATGTTTGGAAGAAGGTGTTGTGAAAAACGCACGCCATCTTGACATGGCAATGATTATGGGCGCTGGATTTCCTGCGTTTCGTGGTGGAGTTTTGCGTTATGTCGACAATCGTGGAATTAAAAATGTTGTCGCAAAACTTCAGGAATTCGAAGATAAAATTGGTGAGCGTTTTAAAGTGAGCCAGCTGTTGATTGATATGGCGAAGCACGATCAGAAATTTTATCAATAATCGCGAGGCGGTTTTTGTGAGGCGAGTTTGGTTTTAAAAACTACTCATATTTTTCTTCTTGCAAAAAATCGAATTTTTCATTTTTTCTTTCGGCGATTAAATCACTCAAAATTTTTGCAGAGCCGCAAGACATTGTCCAGCCTAAATGTCCATGTCCGGCGTTTAAGAACAAGTTGCCATAAGTTTTAACTTTACAAATTAATGGAATTGAATTTGGGCGAAATGGGCGAAATCCTTGCCACGAAATGCAATTTGCAATATTACCAAAATCGGAAAAATTATTGCGAATTCTTGATTTTAAGAAAGAGATGAGCGAGTCGTTAATTTTGCTTTGTGGGTCAGAAATTTCAATCGCGCCGGCCGCTCGAAATATGTTGCTGATTCTGCTGTAAACCATTTTATTTTCAGGGTCAGTCAGTGCCATTTTTGGCGCCAAAAACTCTCCATCGGCCTTAATTGACAAGCTGTATCCTTTAATTGGATAAATTCCGCTATTTAATTTTATACCTTCCAGTAATTTTTCGCCGCCAAATCCGAGCGCATAAACATAAGCGTCGCCAACGTAAACATTTTTAGTAGTGTTAATTCCGGTAATTTTCTTGTAATTTGTGAAAATATTTTTAATTTCGCAGTCATATTCAAAAACAACGCCATATTTTTCTGTACAAATTTTTGCCAAATTGTTAGCAAATAAAGACGCATTTCCACTAGCGTCACGAGCGTGGAATAAGCCTCCAAGCAACTTTCCTTCGTCATAAAGCTTGACAAGAGTCGGTTCTTTTTCTATACAATTTTCTTTGTTTAGAATTTCTATTTTGTCGCCCAAACCATTCTGAATTTCGGCCTGTTTTATGGCGCTTTCAAAAAGTTTATGGTTAGTATAAAAATGTAAAATTCCTTGATTTGAATATTCAAAATCAATCTTTTCTTCTCTCATTATAAAATCAAGAGAATCGAGGCTTTGCTGCCCTAATAAAAAAAGTTTATTGCTGATTATTTGTGATTTTTTTTCGCCATAATTTTTTAAGAAATCTAGACAGAATCTTAAGAATTTTTTATTGGCAAAACTTTTTACTGACAAGAAAGAATTTGGCTTAAACAGTGATTTTGCGATCAATGGAAGTGAGGATTTCGACGAAAAAGGTTCGATATGAGAATAGCTTAATTGTCCACCGTTTGCAAAAGAGCAGCCCGAAGCCACCTTGTCGCTTTTTTCTAAAACCACAACTTCGTGACCGTCGCGAGCCAGAAAATATGCGGTCGTAACCCCAATTATTCCAGCGCCCATTACAATTACTTTCATTTTACAAAATAGGGTTGTTAATTTTTTAAAAATATTTAAAATATATTCTATAAAGTTTTTCTAAAATAACAATATTTTTCCGTTCATTTTACTTCAATGTCCAATATTTTCAGCATTCCGTCAAATTTTGGCTTTTTCGACTCATTTTTGAAGTGGATTTCGCTTGAATTCGCAAGTAATCCTCAAAAAATAAGTGACTTAACGGTTATTTTTCCAAATCGCAGATCTTGTCGCGAATTTGAAAGGCTTTTTAGTATCAACTTCGAAAGCAGCGTAAAGCCTCCAAAATTCAAGGCGATTGCCGATATTTCGTCAAAAGATTTTTATAATTTTTTCCCAAGCGAGAAAATAAAGTCAACGATTGACGAAATTAACAAAATTCAACATTTAAACAATCTCGACTATTTATTTTTCCTAAGTGAAGAAGTTATAAAGGCTGAAATCTTCGGAAAGATTGATTTTTCTCAGGCGCTAAGCCTTGCCGAGAGTCTAAAAAATCTATTTGATGACATTGAAAGAAATGAAATCGATATCGAAAAATTATACGAAATTGACGATTCAAAACTTTCACAGCATCGCCAATTTACTCTCGATTTTTTAAGAGAATTTTATGTTAAAATCAAAAGCCAAACCATAAAAAAGAATATCTTCAATGACGTTGCTTTGCAAAATTTTATAATTCAAAAATTCGCATCAGCAATTGAAGAATTTGGATTGTCATCAAGACTTATAATTGCAGGATCAACCGGAAGTATTGACTATGGAAAAAAGTTAATAAAGGCGATTTTTTCTCAGAAAAATGGCCATGTTATTTTGTATGGATTAAACAAAAATTATCAAATTTTTAATGACGAAAAAGACGCGCAATTTATTTTAAATGAACTGCTGAATTTTATTCAAGTTCAAAAAAATGAAATCAAAGAAATTATTTTTGACGAGTTTCTTTTGTGTGATAAAAAAAGAATCGACTTTATTTCATGCGCCTTGCTTCCAAGCGAAGAAACTCATGTTTGGAATTCTCTGAAATTCGATGAAGATTTTCTCGAAAAAGATTTTACAAAAAACTTTTCATATTTTGAAGCTTCAAATGAAATTGAAGAGGCTAGAATTGTTGCAAATAAAGCATTGCAGGCTTTTAAAGAAAATAAAAAAACTGCAATAATCGTAAATTCTAAAGATTTTTCGCGACTAATAAAAACTCAATTAAAGAATTTAGAATTAGAGTTTAATGACACAAGAAGCCTTGATTTGTCTGAATCTAAGCTTATAAATTTTATTTTATTAATAACAGAATTAATCGAAAGCAATTTTGAAAGCGCAACATTGCTTGCCGTTTTGAAGCATCAATATAATTCTTTTTCTTGCGATGAAAAAAATCTAAAAATATTCGAAATAGAAGTTCTGAGAAATGCTAGAAATGGCGCAGGAATTGATTCAATTCAATCAAGATTGAGGTTTTTAGAAAATGAAACGCAAGAGTTTTTCTCAAATTTTTATGATAAAATAAAAAATCTTCAAAAGAATAATTACGAGATAAATTTATCAAGTTTTTTCGAAGAAATAATAAATGTAACTCAAGATCTATCTTCAAAAAATATTGAAGAACTTCTTGAAGATGAAGAGGCTAAGGATGAAATTTCAGAATTGTTCTTAAAAATAAAGTCTAAGCAAAATCTAAAAATAAAATTTAGTGAAATTTCTGAGTTTTTTATTAAATTATTTTCGCATATTTCTTATTTTGAAAAAAGCCCAAAAGAATGGCAAATACAGATTATTTCGCCAATTGAAGTGCGACTTTTAAATTTTGATTTACTTATAATAACTTCACTAAATCACGGCGAATTTCCTCAAATTCAGAGCGATAATTGGCTTGGAAAAAAAATCAGAAAAGATTTAGACATCGATTTAGCGAATAAAAAATATGGACAAAATGCCTATGATTTTTGTAATTATTTATCGAATGAATCGGTTATTTTAACGCGCTCAAAGTCGAAAAATGGGTCGCCGACAATGCCTTCACCTTTTATTTTAAGATTAGAAATATTGCTAAAAAAAATCGGATTTTCTTTTGATTGCGATAAAAAATTATCAGAAAGTAAAATCACAAAATCTATAAAGAACAAACTTCAATCGCCAAAAGTTCCCTTGAAACATAGGCCGCAAAAGCTTGCGATAACTGATATTGCGAAATTAATTTCTGACCCATATCAAATTTATGTGAAGAAAATTTTGTGCCTTAAAGAATTGAATAAAATTGATTATGAGCCAAATTATAAAGAGTTTGGAAGCTTTATTCATAAGGCTCTAGAAGAATTTGTAAAAAATAACCAAAGTGAAAAAGATTTCCTTCAAAATGCGCAAAATATTTTTTATCAATATTTTTTAAGCGAAGAATCGAAAATGATTTGGTGGCCAAAATTCGAAAATATTTTCCGCAATTTTGCCTTACAAAATAGAGAACTAGTGGCTTTAAAAAATTTCGTTGAAATTTCGGCTAAAATTAGAATAAAGAACGTTTTGATAAGTGCAAAAATTGACAGAATTTCTATTGCACAAAATGGCGAAATAGAAATTTTTGATTATAAAACTGGCCAAATTCCGGCGAAGAAAAATGTCTTTGCAGGTCACGATCCACAGCTTACGCTTTATGGCTTGACATTGCTTGAAGGTGAGGTTGGTGATGAAAATTTTGGTAAAAATTTTAACAAAATCAAAAGCTTAAATTATTGGAAATTGTCCGCTTTTCGAGATGGTGAAATAAAAAATATTGCCAAAGATGATGAAATATTAAAGCTGATTGAGGCTTCAAAAACCGGAGTTGAGAAGCTTTTGCAATATTATGAAGCTGAAGAAAATTGCTATAAAATTTCGCTAAATCAGGCTAGGCGACACGAATATTCACATTTGGAGAGGATTTTTTAAAATATGCATTACAAAATTACCATTGAATATGACGGCACAAATTATGTCGGATGGCAGGCGCAAATTGACTGCGAGACGCCTTCGATTGAAAAAGTTTTGCAAGATGCGATTTTTGCAATGACGCAAGAAGTGGTTAAATTAAATTGCTCGGGGCGAACGGATTCTGGTGTTCACGCAATTGCTCAAGTCGCCGATTTTGTTGCAAGCAAAGAGCTAGAGCCGTTTCGCATGATGATGGGCCTCAACAATTATTTAATCGACAGCGACATCGTCATAACAAATTGCGAAATTGTCGACGAAAATTTTCACGCCAGATTTGACGCAAAACTCAGATCTTATCGTTATATAATTGTGAATCGCAAGTCGCGTCTGGCTCTGCAAAAAAACCGCGCTTGGCATATTCACGGTGATTTAAATCTTGAAAATATGCAAAAAGCGGCGCAGCATTTGCTTGGAAGTCATGATTTTTCGGCCTTTCGCGACGCAAAATGTCAGGCAAAATCGCCAATTAAAACAGTTGAAAAAATTGATATTTTGCGAAACGAAGATCAAATAATAATCGAAATTAGCGCCAAATCTTTTCTTCATCACATGGTAAGAAATCTGGTCGGAACCATTGTTTTGGCAGGCTTAAATAAGATTGAAGTTGATGATGTGAAAGAAATTTTAAAAAGCAAAGATCGTACAAAATCAGGCCAAAATGCGCCAGCTTGTGGGCTTTATTTTCTAGGAGTGAAATATTAGATAAGCCTCGAAGATGGTGAAAATTAGAGCTCTTCGCCTAAAATTCGTTAAAAAAACATGTTTTTTCGCCCGTGTGACAAGCGGCGCCAGTTTGTTTAACTTTCAATAAAATACAGTCATAATCACAGTCAGCTGTAAGGCTTATGACTTCTTGCAAATGTCCCGAAGTTGCGCCTTTTTTCCAAATTTCGCCTCGAGAGCGCGAGAAATATGTGGCAAAACCAGTTTTTTGTGTTATAATTATACTTTCTTCGTTCATCCAAGCTTGCATCAGCACCTGATTAGTTTGATAATCTTGCGCAATTGCACAAATAAGGCCGTCTTGGTTGAACTTTAGTTTTTTTAGAATATCGGTCATTTTCACAAATTATTTGGCAAATTTGCCGATAATTATAACAAAGTTTTTTTAAAACAAAATGATTATTTGTACCAGAAGAATCGAATTTGACGCCGCGCACAGAATTCGCGATCACGAAAGTAAATGCAAAATGTTGCACGGACATCGCTATGCCCTTGAAGCCAGCTTCGAAGCGCCATCTCTCGACGATTTGGGGCGAGTCATCGACTTTGGCGCAATCAGAGAAATTCTCGGATCTTGGATTGATGAAAATTTCGATCACAACACAATCTTGTCGAAAGATGATAAAGAGCTTGGCGAAAAAATCGCACAAGAAACCGGACAAAAAATTTTCTACCTCAATTATCACCCTACAGCAGAAAACATCGCGAGATTCTTGTTTGAAGAAATTTGCCCAAAATTATTCGCTTTGCAAAAAATAAAATGCGTCGAAATTAAACTTTATGAAACCCCGAATTGCTATGCAAAAATTAAATAACTTTTCGACAAAATATCGCATTTACTACGAAGACACCGACGCTGGCGGCGTTGTTTATTACGCGAATTATCTCAAATTTTTCGAGCGCGCCAGAACAGATTTTTTGCGCGCTTCAAATATTTCGCAAAATCAATTATTGCAAAGCGAAAAATTAATTTTCGTGGTAAGGCGCTGCGAGATTGATTATGTAAGTCCCGCAAAGCTTGACGATTTGGTTGAGGTCAGTGTTTTTGTCGAAAAAATTGGTGGCGCATCAATTAATATGAAGCAAGAAATGAGTGTTGACGGAAAAATTCTATCACGTCTAAACGTTGAGATTGTAAGTGTTGACGCGGAAAGCTTCAGGCCAAAAAAAATCTCGCAAGAATTAAAAGATTTATTGTCATAAATTTCTACGCAACTTCCAAATAATTATTCCTTCATCAAAATAATTTCCGGAAGCGCGATTTCAATAGTGTTTGCGCGAATATTAACTTTTGGAAAAAACTCATCTTGAAAAGGAAAATTCTCAATTTTATTTAAATTTAGCGCCGGATTTTCTTCATCGAATTTAATTTCAAGCATTGTTCCGCCGCCAAAATCAAGGACTGCGAGAACTTTGCCGATTTTTTTTCCATCAGAATTAACAACATCAAGCCCGATTAAATCAACTTGATAAAATTCGTCGTCTGGCAATTCAGAAAAGTCTGCGCGATTAGTAAACAGTTGAACTTTGCCCATTTTTTCCGCCGCATTTCTGTCGTCAATTCCCGCAAATTTCGCAATTAAAACTGCATCACCTTGTTTGCTAAATCCAATTGAA
>CAMCFD010000002.1 GCA_945874115.1 Rickettsia typhi
GTGTTTACTGGTGAAAATGATGCTGATATTATGCATAATTCGGCGACAATTAACCTGAATGTTTTAGATGTTTGTTATAAGCGCAACATCAAAAATATTTTTTATTCATCTTCGGCGTGTATGTATCCTGAGCATAATCAAGTTGATGCGAATAATCCGAACTGTAAAGAAGATTCGGCTTATCCGGCGAACCCCGACAGCGAATATGGTTGGGAAAAATTATTTTCTGAGCGCTTGTTTTTGGCTTATGGACGCAACCACAAAATGAATGTTAGGGTTGCGCGTTTTCACAATATTTTTGGTGTTGAGGGAACTTGGCGCGGCGGTCGTGAGAAATCTCCGGCGGCACTTTGTCGCAAAATTGCCGAGGCGAAAGATGGCGGAACAATTGAAGTTTGGGGCGACGGCAAGCAAACCAGATCATTTTTATATGTTGATGAATGTGTTGAGGGCGTTTTAAGATTGATGCGCTCAGACTTCACGGGGCCAGTAAACATCGGTTCTGACGAGATGATTTCGATTAATGATTTGGCGAAAATGATTGCTGAAATTTCGGGCAAAAAAATTACGATAAAAAATATTCCGGGGCCAATTGGCGTGATGGGAAGAAATTCGGACAATACTTTGATCAAAGAAAAATTGGGCTGGGCGCCGTCTTATTCTTTGCAAAAAGGAATTGAGAAAACTTATAGCTGGATTGAAGAGCGTATTCGTTAATAAAAAAATTAAGTTAAGTGGCAATAGATAATGTAATAATTATCCATTGCCGCAGAAGTGTTAGATGAGCATTTGCGATCTTAGTTTCTTTCTTGAATTATATTAACATCTTTTATTAACGCTTCAGAATTTGCTTCCCCGCCGCTTCTTATCATAATAATGTTACTCTCGTTTAACTGTGTAATTTTAAAATAAAAATCTTTTGGACCATCTTCTTTTTTAATGATTTTTTCACCTATAATATCGTTGCCTGAAATTTTCCCAACCCCGATCAATCCTTTAGTTGCTGATATTTTCAATAGTAACCATACCCTTTTATTTTGCGATAAAGCTTCGTTAATTTGAGATCTACTGTTTTGAGATAATTGAATTTCGGCGGCATATGCCCATGGAGTATTTGGGGTGATAATTACGTTGCAATTTTCTTCACTTTTATTTTTATTATCTAAAAAATTTATATTATATTCGCATTCCAACTGATCTGTTTTTTCTTTTATTGGCGCTTGATCTTTGTATATGGCCAATTTTTGATTCTTATTGAATCCTAAATCATATTTTTCTATAAAATTAAAAATTTTATTGTAAGTTTTGTCATATTCATAAGCCTTATTGCAATGAAATATGATATCTTCATGATCATGGTTTATATATGAAATTTGTTCGCAAGCCCACATATGAATTCCGGCCTTGCATTTGTCTTTAGAGATTAATTTTAAAACTTCATTCTCTTTATTTTCTTCAAAAAACTCTTCAAGATAAGACACTTTGTCTGCGGTCATTTGTTTAAAATCTGCGGCTCTAAAAGACATTGAATCACTAGTTCTGAGAGCTTTAACTATTGGGGCGTCAAACCATTTAAATTTTTCGGAAGGATATTTTAACGCAAGTCTTGACCATAGCTCGTAATCTGGGCAAGTTTTGTTTGAATATTTGTAAAACAATTCGTTTGCTAATAATTTTCTATTGAAAAATGAAGTAGCGATGGCGCAAATGTGCTCGCAAGTTAAGTGGCGCTCTAATTCTAAATAGTCATCTAAATATTTATCAACTTCTTTTTCATCGGCATTTAAAAATTTACAAGCGCCTCCGCAAACGATATTATTTGGATATTTTTTGAACCATTTAACAGCTTGACTTACGGTGTGCGGATAATATCTTTCATCTGCCGCTAAAATTCCGACTATATCGCCAGTTGCATTGCGCAAGCCTTTGGAATAGGCCTCTGATATTCCGGAATCTTTTTCTGAAATCAGAACGATATTTAAAAATTGTTTTTGACTTTCTAGATATTCAACCGAACCATCAGTTGATTTTGCGTCGATGATGACAATCTCGATATTTTTGTAGGTTTGATCTTTAAGGGACTCGATTGTTAGCTTTAAAATATGAAGCGAATTTTTATTGCTAATTACTATTGAAACAAGAGGTTTATAAAAAAAATTAAACATAAATTATTTTTCGTCAATGGTAAGAAAGATTTTTTTGTTCCCAATTATGGTAAAAGGTCGGGGCTTGCCAGGAAAGGTCAGGGCCCGTATTTTATCATAAATTTCTATTTCCGGTAAGTTTAAGTCAATATAATGGTCGATTTTTCCTTTTTTAAACATGTGGTACGGTCCTGTTTGTGCGTAAGAGGCGACTCTGTCTCGACTTTCTATAATTTTTGTAATATTGTTGACAAATAAATCATATACTTTGTCAAAAGACCTGTTATAAAGGCTGTAAGATGTATCATCTTCAAATATTGGTATTTCGAGTAACTCTATTATTGGGCCGGTGTCAACTTGTTTTGCCATGTAATGCAAGGTGACGCCGAATTTCCAGTTATTTTCTTTGCGCGCCAAAAGAATAGCGTGTAAAACGCTGTTTGAGCCGCGAAACCTTGGAAGCGGCCCCAAATGGCAGTTTATAAAGCCTTTTGATGGAATATCAAGAACATCAGCACCTAATACTTTGTCGTACAAAAGACTGATTCCTAAATCAAATTTTTTATAAGGAATGTCTTCGTATTTTATGATTTCAATATTATGTTTTTTGGCGAGCGCTAAAACGTCTTGATCTTCCCTGATTTCAACATGCGAATTGTGAGGAGAAACCGCGACAATTTCAATATTTTTGAAGTTTTCAATAAGATATTTGAAACATCTGTAGCTTTGAAGATTGCTTCCTAAAAATAGAATTTTTAACATTTTTTATAATTTTATAAAATCAATTTTTAAATCCATGACCCTATGAGCCATATCTTCCATGTCTTCTAGGCTTGTTCCAATGCCAAAAGGAAGATAGACTGCATGATTTTTCCAAAATAAACCAGCTTCAAAATTTTCGTTCTCGCCAAGATTTTTATACGGATTTAAATTGTTAAACAAATTATATTGATCTGCTGCCATTATGTTGCTTTTCTTCAACATTTCTAGGGTTTTATCCTTATCTTTGACGAAAATTATATTTTGAAAAGGATAGTTTTTATCAGAAGTTTCAACCAAATTATTATCAAGAATTTTTTGTATTTTTCTAAAAATCTTCATTTTTAATTTGTGTCTTTTATCAAGCTCTTTTATTTGAGATAATCCAAGAGTGGAATTTATATCGCACATTCTTAAATTTGAGCCAATTGAGTTTATGTTGTTTTCTTTGCGCCAGTTTAATCCACCCTGATCAGAAAGTTCGATTATTTTATTTTTAGTTTCAAGGCAATCGGTCATAATTGCGCCACCTTGGCCAGTTGAGATAATTTTGGGGACACTAAAGCTGGTTATAGAGATGTCTCCGATGCTGCCACCGATTTTGTTTTGCGATTTGCGTCCAAGGCTCCAAGCGCCGTCTTCTATTAAGGGGATGTTATGCTGTTTGCAAATTCTTGCTACTTCTTCGATTTCTTTTCCAATGCTGCCGAGAAAATTTATGAAGCAAACTGCTTTGGTGGCTGGAGTAATTGCTTTTTCCAGCTTTTTTGGATCCATGCAGCCGGTTTTCATGTTAATGTCAATCAATTTTGGTTTTAATCCGCAAAATGCAAAGGCATTTATAACAGAAAAGACGCCATAACAAGGTATGGCAATTTCGTCTCCAGGCTTTAAATTTAGTACTTTTGCAGCAATTGACAAGGCGACGCTTCCGCTATTTAATGGAACTGCGAATTTTCTGTTGGAGGTGAGGGCTATCTCATTTGCGAACTCCTCTGTAACTTTGCCTGGCCCGACAAAAGATGAAAAAACTTGTTTTTCTACTGCTTTTGAGTCTTTTTTTGATATTTTAGGTTCTGCTAAGGGAATAAATTTCATTCTGGAGAAAGTTTAAATTGCTACTTTGTTGCAAGATGGAGCGATTATATTATATAATTTGTGCAATTAAAATCAAGTCAAAAGTAAAATTTTAAATTGCGGATAAAAACTGGTTTTTACGGTATTTTCGAATTGATTTTCCCCTTTATTATTTAATTTATTGTTGTAAGATATATGTTCTTAGAAAAATATAAAATTAATAGGGATAAAATGAAAATATTAATAACTGGTGCTGCTGGCTATTTAGGAAGCCAACTAACAAGTTATATGCTGCTTAAGGGCCATCAGATAAGGGCATTTGACAACATGTATTACGGGGGAGAATCCCTTCTTTTTGGTATAAATAACAAGAATTTAGAGATCGTCAGGGGAGATGTTCGAAATGAAGAGCAATTAAATAAAGCAATGGAATCAGTTGATTGCGTTATTCACTTGGCAGGGATAGTGGGTGAGCCCGCTTGTAATCTTGATAAATCTTTTGCATGGGAGATAAATCACGATGCCGCGATAAAACTTGTTGATTTGGTTGGTCAAAATAATATCAAAAAAATGGTTTTTATCAGCACCTGCAGTAATTATGGAGTGTCAAAACCAAATGAGTTGGTTGATGAAAATTCGCAATTAAACCCGCTTTCTGATTATGCGAAGGCTAAAGTTGCGGTTGAAAAATATATAATGAATTCTTCTAAGGTTTCTTACTCTATATTAAGACTTGGAACGCTTTGCGGATTAAGTGCTCGGATGAGATTCGATCTTATGATCAACGAAATTGGTGCGGCCATTGCCCTTGATAAAGAAATAGACATATACACGCCGCAATCATGGCGTCCTTATGTTACTGTTAATGATGCCGCTGTGGCAATTGAAAAAATTGTTGGCGCAAATGAAAATTTGGTTAATAAGAACATATTTAACATAGTGAGTTGCAATTTACAAAAATTACAAATTGTTGAGATGGTGTTGAAGAATTTTCCTCAAGCGAAAATTAAAATTACTGATAAAGCGCCCGATTTAAGGGATTATAAAGTAAATGGCGATAAATTTACAAATATATTCGGTAAATTTGATGAAAAGGCGATAGAAAACACATTCCTTAAAGTGGTAAATTCGGTTAAAAATCAATATTTTTATGATTCGCAATCCGCAATTCACACGGCCACTTCATATAAAAAAATTAATTAAAAGGACTTAAATGAAAACATTGTCTGTGTTTGGTGTTGGAAAGGTTGGCATTACTCTTATAGGCTCTTTTTTAAAAAATGGATATAAAGTAATCGGAGTTGATACTAATGCAAATTTAATCGATAAAATTTCTCAAAGAAAATTTCGTTTTGATGAGCCGGGAGTCCATGAATTGATCGAAAATAATTATGATAATTTTTTGGCCACAGGTGACGTTGCTAAGGCAGTTAAAGATTCTGATGTTAGCTTTATTATTGTACCAACGCATAGCAATGAAGTTGGCGGTTTTTCTAATAAATATATTATAGAATGTGTTAGAGAAATTGCGAAATCTATAAAAAATAAAAATAGTTTTCACACGATATCCCTTGTAAGCACAACAATTCCGGGTTCTAGCGTTTTTGAAATAATTCCAATTTTAGAACTTGAATCTGACAAAAAAATCGGTGAATCGGTTGGTTTTTGCTATAATCCATCTTTTATTGCGCAAGGTGAAATATTAAAAGGCATTACTACTCCCGATTATATTTTGATCGGAGAATCTTGTAAAAAAAGTGGTGACGCTGTTGAAGCTGTGCACAAATCTATCGTCGAAAATAATGCTCAAGTTGTGAGGATGAACCCCACTGAAGCAGAAATTACTAAGCTTGCTTCTAATACCCACGAAACCATGCGCGTATCTTTCGCCAATATGCTTTCGCAAATATGCAACGAAATGCCACAAGCTAACGTTGATAACGTTACTAATGCATTATCATTTAGAGTTGGCAGAAGATTTTTTAAGGGCGCCGTTCCATATGGTGGGCCGTGTTGGCCTCGAGATAACATTGCTCTATCGGGCGCGATGAAGGCAATTGGGCTTGATAGTATCATTCCTGATGCGGTTGATATTTTCAATAAATCGCATGGAGATTATCTGGTAAACATTTTGCAAGAAATTATAGATAATAAAAATTTAAGTTTAGGAATTATTGGCTTGGCTTATAAGGTTGGAACCCCATTAATTGATAGATCGTTTGCCATTAAAATTGCCGAAGAATTAAATGATAATGTGTCAAAAATTGTTGGTTGGGATGATTTGGCGGGAGATAATTTTAGATCATACTTTAAATCAAATAATAAAGTTGAAGTTGCTTATGATGCTAATTTGTGTGCTGCGCAAGATATTTGTTTAATTTTACAGCCAATTAAAAGTATTGAGAAGTTAAATTTTGTCGCTAATCCAAAAACAATTGTGGTTGATTTTTGGAGAATCTTGCCAAAAGAAATATCCAAAAATATCAAAAATTATATGGCTTATGGAGTCAACTCTGATCAGCAAGATGGATATGTAAATAAAGCTAATTTATTAAAATTAACCAAATAAATTATGTCTAGATTTTTTAAGAGATTTAAAAAGAAAGAAGGCGAAATTAGCGTTGCTCAGGCAAGATTTGTAGAAAATAAAAATATTTTAGGGGATTTTACGACATCAGAAGTTACATGGTCTCATTGCATATGTGAAGAAATAGAAAAAATTTCTACAATTGAAGAAGATGAAAAAAGAAGTGGTTATGTATGCTTATTTTCGATCAATGTTAAAAAGGGCTCTGTTGGTGCTTATCTTGAGCATAAAGGCTCTCAAATTACGTGTGAAAAATTTTTGCCTCAGGGTGAAAATCATCAAATAAAATTTATGTTTGATGAAATTAAAGATACAAAATTTATTGTTAGAAATGTGAGTGATAAAGGTTGTTCAGAATTTAATCTAGAAAGTTTCGAAGTGTTTTCTGCTTATGAAATAGATGTTAGTAAGGAAATTGTAGAATTATTGCCCGTTCTTTTAAAATCAGAAAATTCATTAGATCTTGATGAGGTTGCTAAAAAATTTAAATTAAAATCTTGTCAAATCAAAAAATTAATTTGTGCCAAAGATGTTGATTTAGAAATTGATCTTAAAAAAATATTCTCTGATTCGGTCGGGAAATTGATTTTGCAAGAATATTATAGAATGGTTGAAATGACCGATCTTTGCAATACCGCAGATCTTGGCGGAGAGCAGCTTGGAGCTTCTTTAACCAGAAATTATTGGAAGCTATATTTGAAGCAAAGCACAATCAGAGTTTATCAATTAATCAAAGAATTTAAAGAGCGTGGATTTAATAAAGGATCAATATTGGAAATTGGTTGCTTTATCGGAACTTTTGCGATTCCTTTAAGAAAGATGGGTTATGAAGTAACGGTTGTTGATAGGTTCGATTCTTTTAAAGATACAATTGATGTTTTTAAAAATGAAATGTTGAAAAGTGGAATAAATCTTGTGGCAACCAATGAAGAAAATGAATATGAAGTTATAAAAAATCTCCCTCAATTTGACGCTGTAATTAGCATGGCGGTTATTGAGCACATACCTCACACCCCTAGATATTTTTTAGAAGCGTTAATTGCTAGAGTTAAAAAAGGTGGCTTAATCGCTCTAGATACGCCAAATATCGCGCGCTATTGGAATAGAAAAAATTTAAATGAAGGTAAAACAATTCATCAAGAAATTGAAAATCAGTTCTGGTCTAAAATTCCTTATTTGGGGCATCATCGAGAATATAATGTTGCAGAGCTTGTGTGGATGCTGCAACAGTTAAGGGTGACGGATGTTAAATCAAAATTATTTGATTATAATTTATTGCAATTTGCAAAAATTGAACATGATCACCGCGAATCTTTTTTATCAATGATTTGTAATGCTGAGTTAAAAGATACAATTTTGGTTGTTGGTAAAGTTTAACAAAATATAAAAATTATGAAGCTACATTTAGGTTGTGGAAAAAGATTTATTCCTGGTTTTGTTCATGTGGATATTGCAAAGTTTGATCATATAGATCATAACCGCAGAGTCGATGATTTGTCTTGTTTTGAAGATAATTCGGCAGAATTAATTTATGCTTGCCAAGTTTTAGAATATTTTGATCGCGATGAGCTTCCTGTCGTATTAAAAGAATGGAAGAGGGTATTAAAAAAATCAGGAATTTTAAGACTTTCGGTTCCAAATTTTAAAGTTCTTTCAGATTTATATCAAGCCGGTTTAAGCCTCGAATTTTTTTTGGGAACATTATACGGAAAGTGGCATATTGGAGAAGAAAAATATGTTTATCACAAAACTACCTTCGATTTTAAATCGGCCGAGCGTGTTTTGGAAGATGCGGGATTCAAAAATATCGAATTGTGGGATTGGAGAACAACTGAGCATTGTGAAATTGATGATTATTCTCAGGCCTACTTTCCTCATATGGAAAAAAATAAGGGTGTTTTATTTAACCTTAATATTCAGTGTCAAAAATAATTTATAACCGATTTTTTATAATAAACTTATTTAAGGTTGCTGTTTTTTATAACCAACTTGCCAAATTATAAAAATAGTTTGTAAGAAATTTTTTGACCGAAAAAATAAAATCAAAAATAAATTCTTATGCAAAATTCTAAGGTTAAAGTAAAAGATTTAAGAATCTTCGGGTTTATTTGGTCTTTTATTTTTTTAATGATATTTCTAAAATCTGATAATATTATTTTTGTTATAACTTCGGCTATTTTTATGGCTATTTCGATGTTTTATCCACTTCTTTTTGTTAAATCTCGTTTTTATGGATCTTGGATAAAATTTGGGAATTTTGTTGGAAAAATTAATTCATTCGTTATAATTTCTATATTATTTTATTTAATCTTCATTCCTTTTGGGCTTGTGATAAAAATTTTTAAAAAAGATTTTCTTAATTTAAAAATTGATAAAAAAAGAAAAAGTTATTTTGAAGATTGTTCGAGCGAAAAAAGCTCTATGTTAAATCAATATTAAAAATATGAGTTTATTAAAAGAATTATGGGGATTTATGAAAAGTCGTAAGAAGTTCTGGCTTCTTCCTATTCTGGTTATAATGTTATTACTTGGATTATTGGTTGTTATTGCTAATGGCTCTGCGGTTGCTCCGTTTATTTATACAATTTTTTAGCCATGACTTATATATTGGGAATTTCATGTTTTTATCACGATTCTGCGGCCTGTTTGCTTCATGATGAAAAAATTATCGCGGCATTTCAAGAGGAAAGACTTACGAGAAAAAAACATGATTCTTCCTTCCCGAAAAATGCTGTGGTGGCTTGTCTTAAAGAGGCTGGGATATCTCTGTCGCAAGTCGATTTCGTGGGATTTTATGACAAGCCTCTAATTAAATTTGAACGATTAATTGAGACTTATCTTGGCTGTGTTCCGAAAGGTTTTGAGTCTTTTAAAATGGCGATTCCTATTTGGCTTAAAGAAAAATTATTTTTAAAAGATACTCTGATAAAAGAATTGGCCGAAATTGAAGCTGAAATTAGAGGATTTGACTGCGAAAAAAATGCGAAGGAAATTAAAAAGCAAATTGAAGGAAAAATCTTATTTGGCAAACATCACGATTCACACGCGGCAAGTTGTTTTTATCCATCACCTTTTGAAGAGGCGGCAATAATCACTATGGATGGTGTTGGCGAGTGGGCTACTACGGCGCTTGGTTATGGAAAAAACAATGATTTTAAACTTTTGCACGAGATTAAATTCCCTAATTCTTTAGGACTTTTATATTCGGCTTTAACTTATTATTGTGGTTTTAAAGTTAATTCGGGTGAATATAAATTAATGGGGCTTGCGCCTTACGGTGCGCCGAAATATGCGGATTTGATAAAAGAAAAATTGATTGATATAAAGGAAGACGGTTCGTTTCGGCTTGATATGAAATATTTCGATTATATGACGGGCCTTACGATGACGAATAAAAAGTTCGAAAATTTGTTTGGAGTTGCTGCCAGAAAGCCAGAGTCGGAGCTTGAGCAATTTCATATGGATGTTGCGGCATCGATTCAAAAAGTGACGGAAGAAGTTGTGATTAAACTTGCGAAATTTGCGAAAGATTTAACCTCGAGCAAAAACTTGGTTATGGCTGGCGGCGTTGCGCTAAACTGCGTTGCTAATGGCAAATTGTGGCAAGAAAAAATATTTGAGAATATTTGGGTTCAGCCAGCGGCTGGCGACGCCGGTGGGGCGCTTGGTGTTGCGCAAGATATTTATTATCGTCATTTGGGTAAGGAAAGAAAATGTCATCAAAATTCTTCGCGCGACAATATGCAGGGCTCATATCTAGGAAACGCTTGTAGCAAAGATGAAATCGAATCTGATCTAAAAAAATATCAGGCTGTTTATGATTATATTGGCGATGAAAGTGAATTAATAAATAAAATTTCTGATTTTATAAATGAAGGAAAAGTAATCGGTTGGCATCAAGGAAGAATGGAGTTTGGGCCGCGAGCTCTTGGCGCAAGAAGTATAATCGGTGACGCTAGAAATTCTGAAATGCAATCAACTATGAATTTAAAAATTAAGTTCAGAGAAAGTTTTAGACCATTTGCTCCTGCGGTTTTAGAAGAAAAAGTCGCTGATTATTTCGAGTTTGACGATAAAAGCCCTTATATGCTAATGGTTGCGAATGTTAGGGAATCGTTAAGAAAGAAAGTTGAAGAAAATAATTTGTTCGGTGTTGAGAAATTAAAACAGTTAAGATCGGAAATTCCGGCGATAACTCACGTCGATTATTCTGCGAGATTGCAAACTGTTGACTCAACAAATAATCCAAGATTTTATAAATTAATCAAGAATTTTGGGGATAAAACAGGATGTTATGTTTTGATTAACACTTCTTTTAATGTTCGCGGAGAGCCAATAGTGTGCAATGCGCAAGATTCTTATAAATGTTTTATGAGAACTGGAATTGATATTTTGGTTATCGAAAATTATGTCTTATTAAAAGAAAAACAACCTGATTTCAAAGATCAGCAACAATGGAGGGAAAACTATGTCTTGGATTAATAATTTTTTCAACAGAAACAGAGTAAGAAATTTTCAAAAAAAGCTGGGAGTTTTTTTATTGTGTTTTTTAATTGTGATTTTCATTCTTGAAATATTCAGCTTCTTTGCGAACAAGATATTATTCAAGTCTTCTAATAAAAACGAGTTTGTCAGGCAAATTGTTGAAGATAAAAATTGTACTTATTTCGATCTTTTATTTCCTCATCCTTATCTTGGATATGTCTACAATGCGAACGAGCCGTGCAATATAAAGGTCAATAAATCAGGATTTATTGATTCGGCCGAAACCCCGATGGAAAAAGACAATTCAAAGTTTTATATAGGAATATTGGGCGGCTCTGTTGCTGATCAAATGGCTTTCACAAAAGGCAATAAATATTTGCAAGCAGAATTGAATAGATGTTATATTAATCCAAAAAACAAAGAGTTTGTTACTGTAAAATTTGCGAGTGGCGGCTGGAAACAGCCTCAAGCGGTGATATCGACTTTATTATTTTCGCGATTTTTAGATGGAATTATTTCTCTTGAGGGTTTTAATGAGCATTATATGATAGTGAATCCTTATGTTACGCTTGGAATGCCGTCAAATAATTTTGCTCAAGCTACTAACATGAGATATGTTGAGTTAAAATATCTTGAGAATTTGATGGGAATTAATTCTTCTATTGCAAAGGTGATGAATAAATTTTGGATTGCTAAAAATTCGCAAACAATGATTTTAATATACAGTTCTTTGGCAAAAGTTATTAATTCAACAAACCCAAATGGCGCATATGATTTAAAAACCAGCTATAGTGGGCTTTTTTCTTTCCCGGAGGGCTGGAGCATGGAAAAAAAGAGAGATTTTAATTTTGAAGAATATAAATATTATTCTTTCATCACTAAGAAAATGGCGGATTTAAATTCTTTAAAAAGCGCTTTCTTTATTCAGCCAGTTCCTGCCTACGGCAAAAAATTAACTAGCGAAGAGCAAAAAGTTGTTGGGGATTTATCTTACAAGGATACTTATAAAAAAATTGAGCGCGATCTGTTGAAACTAAATGATAAAGGTGTTCCTTTTTATTCATTGACTGACGTTTTTAAAGAATATGGAGATGAGCAAATTTATTCGGATGCAATTCATTATAAATTTGATTACGATGCCAAATCAAGCTTAGGATATGAAATTGTTGCAAGAGAGATCGCAAGCAAAATTGCTACGAAATGGGGATTTATTAAAAAATCTGAATGTAAAAATAAATAGTTGAGTGTGTGGGTTGCGATAATCGTCGATGCTGACTTTGTAAATAATCATAAAGTCAGAAAAATAAGGAATTTTTTTGACCTAATAAAATAAAAAACAGTGATTAATTTTTGCGAAGAAGGAATAAAAAAAATTGTAGAAATCGCGAAAGATCATATTCTTTAACTATAAATAATTAGTAAACATGTTTAGAATTATAAATGACAAATTTACCTCTTTTTTTGTAAAAAAAGATAATTTTATTCTTCTTGCCCTCTCAGTATTCCTGGTTCCTTTAATCTTGGCATGTTGCACAGATTTTATGTTCGATGTTATGGGACATATAGATTCTCCGTTATACATAGGATACGGTTTTCATTATCTTGACTCGGATTTTGGAGACAATTACTATAAAATTTCGCGCCTTCCTTGGATTTGGGTGCAATTTGTAATTAGGAATTTATTTGATCCCGTAGTCGGAAGTTATATTTTATTCTTTTCGTTATTGTCGCTAGCGTCACTATTGATGGTGAAAATAGGAAAAGAAACCTCTGCTATTTTTCCTTCTGCATTGGTTGCAATAATCACGCCGTTGCTTTTGATTACTTATGAGGGCGGACCTAATTATCACAATAGCTTTAGCGCTATTTTATTTTTATTTATGATATATCAAGTGGTTTCTAAAACATTAAAGTCGCAAGATGGTCCGCGGTTTTTTATTTTGGTTGGCGCGATTCATGCCTTAATAATATATTCAAATGTTCTAATCTCTCTTGATTCTTTAATTTATGCTTCTCTTTTTTATATTGCCATAAAGATTGAAAAAAATGAAAATCCTTTTGAAAAAATTTTACTTAAGATTTTTTGCGCCCTATTAGGAGAAGTTATCATTACCACTTTTATGGGACTTGTTAATTTATCAATTGGCAGAGAATTCTTTTTCATGAAGATTCTTTGGGAGTTTACGATTGGTTTTGCCGGTGTTTCTCATAACGGTTGGTTACCATTAAAAGACTTTATAAATAATGCTCATTACTTGGCGCCATTTTTTGTGATGGGAATTTTTTCTTTTTTAATGTGCTGTTATTTTTTGATTAAGAGAAATATAAAAAGTAATGCCATGGTGTTTTTCTTGAATCTGGCTTATTTGCTAGTTATGGTGGAGGTTTTAATAACTCATAATTTAAAATCTAACAATATTCATATTACGTATATTGTATTCGCAGTATTGGTGCCTTTTTTATTAACCCTAATATATAATTTGAAATTTTTCTTAAATTCTAAAATAAAGACAGGGGCTTTATATGTATTATTTTTGGTTATAGTTTATATTTTGGCAATGATATTTAATTACGATATATTATCGTTCGTAAACAAAATATTGCCATTTGAAAGTGTATTTTTGAAATATGTTTTAATGTGGTCTTTCGCATTTATTATCCTAGTGGCTTCGAAGAGCAGAAGTAATATGTGGTTAGTTATGACGTCTTCAATGATATTAATTTGTGGATCTTTATTGCTTTCCGTTAACTTTTTAAGCTTAGAAAAAAATAAATGTTCTGACAAAAAAGCGACTTATTCAGTTTATGTTAGTCTTGACAAGGATTTATATAAATATAGAAGCCTAGTTAATAAACATGATGTGGGAAATTTGTTTTATTGGTATGGTTCAGATCAAAAAATTATATCAAATGATAAAAAATGTATAAATAATTTTTCAGATCAAAGTTATCGACAATTAATCATAACATCTGCACAAAGTTCTATGATGATGCAAGCTTTGGACGGTCCTTATAAAAATCCATCTATGAATAAAATTAATGATTTATGGAAAGATGCCGACGATGAATCGAGCATTTGGAAGTCTGATTCAGGCTGGAGAAAAGTGGTTTTCTTTGGCGATTCTTATAACAGTTATAAAGGAAAAAGAGTTATAGTTATTTTCTCAAATAACGAATCGGACGCTTGGGATATGATTAAAAAAATGAAAACTTACAACGTTAATTTTGAGTTAGCTGAAAGCAGAAGATTGGTTACTTATCCTTTGATTTTAAAATATTATTTATTAGTTGAAAAATTATGATCCCTTTTAACAAATCTTTATTTCTTGGTGGCGAATTAAACAATATCAAGAATTGCTTCAAAAACTTGCCGATCCACATTTCGGGGAATGGGCAATTCACAAAAAAATGCGAAAAATTAATGGAGGAAAGATATGGCTTCGAGAAAGTTTTGCTAACAAACTCTTGCACATCGGCTCTCGAAATTTCGGCGTTGATTTTAAGGAAGGAAATATCTTCAAAAATTAGCGCTCCTGAAGTAATAATGCCAAGTTTTACGTTCGTATCAAGCGCGAATAGTTTTGTAAAGTTCGGATTCAAAATTAAATTCATCGACATTAATCCGGTCACAATGAATTTAAATGAAGATTTAGCAAAAGAGGCGATTAATGAAAATACTGTTGCAATTGTCGCCGTAAATTATGGCGGTCTGTCTTGCGATATGAGAAAGCTAAGAAAAATTTGCGATGATAATAAACTTCTTCTAATCGAAGACGCGGCGCAATCAATTGATTCTTTCTATGATGGAAAAGTTCTGGGATCTTTCGGAGATTTATCGGCCATTTCATTTCACGAAACAAAAAATATAACTTCGGGCGAGGGTGGATGTTTGGTTATCAACAACTCGAAATTTGTTGAAGACGCTCAAGTTATTAGAGAGAAGGGCACGAACCGCGCCAAATTTATTTTGGGATTGGTTGATAAATATTCTTGGATTGACATTGGCGGCCACTATTTAATGCCCGACATCAACGCTGCATTTTTATATCATCAACTCGAAAACAGCGTTGAAGTTAAAGAAAAAAGGGTGAAAATTTGGAATCAATATCAAGACGGATTAAAAATTCTTGAGCAAAAAGGAATTATAGAGCTGCAAAAAATAAGCGATAAAAATGATATTAACGGTCATATGTTTTGGATTAAGACTAAAAATTTAAAGCAAAGAAATGATCTGATTATAAGCTTGAAAAAGAAAGAAATTATGGCCACTTTCCATTATATTCCTCTTCATTCTTCTGAGGCCGGATTAAATTGTGGAAGCTTTTTCAAGGAAGATATTTACACAACAAAGGAATCTGAACGATTGTTAAGATTGCCATTATTTTATGATTTAAAAGAAAGCGAAGTTGAATATATTATTTCTAATTTGAAAAATGAATTACTTAAATAATTTAATATTCCAGCTTTTAAAGAAGCATAAAGATTTATCATTATTTTTCCTCGTCGGGGCTTACAACACGGCGGTTGGATATTTATTTGGAAACTTTCTATTTTATTTTTTTACTGATTATATAAATTATAAATCTTTACTTGTAATATATTATTTAATCACAACTTGTCATAATTATTTTGCGTATAAAATTTTTGTTTTTAAGGCTAAGGGAAATTTTTTATCAGAATTTGTCAGAATAAATATTTTATATATCGGCATTCTTTTGTTAAATTTACTATTTATGATTTTCTTCGTTGAAATTCTTGAATTTTCTGAAATTATTTCATATAATATATCATTTGTTATTTTAGTCTTCATCAGCTTCTTTTGTCAGAAATATTTTGTTTTTATGAAAAAAACACCAAAAATATGATTGAAATAAAAAATGTTAACAACGTTAGTGAAGAAATAAAAATGAATCTTCTTGAATGGAGAAATTCTGAAAATGTCAGAAAATATTTTATACATGACGACATTATAACGAAAGAAGAGCATTCTCTGTGGATTGCGTCTGTTAAAAAAGGCGATATCAAGGCTTATGTCGTATATTATGACGATATTGCAGTAGGATTAGTATATTTACCAAAAATTTTTTCTAAACACAAAACGGCGGAAATTGGTTTATATATTTATGATGAAAGATTTAAGAAAAAAGGCATAGCACAAAAGGCTTATGAAGACCTTATAAATATGGCGTTTAGCCAATTTGGAATAGAAAAATTATTTTGTAAAATAATTTCTACAAATGTCGCGTCTGTCAATTTGCATAAAAAAATTGGCTTTAAAGAAGAGGGATTGTTGAAAAAAGACATCGTTAAAAGTGACGGGCTCAGGCATGATGTGATATTAATGGGCCTTTTAAAAGATGAACATAATTTAAAGAAAAATGACTAAAATATCGATTGTCACAAGTTTATATAAATCAGAAAAATATATCGAAGAATTTGCGTCGAAAATAATTAATGTTACCAAAAAAATGGGCGTTGATTATGAAATAATTTTTGTGAATGATTGTTGTCCGCAAAATTCTCTGGTTGTTGCTTTGAAGATTGCGCATAAATATGAAAATATAAAAGTCATAGATTTGGCTGTGAATTCTAATCATCACAAGGCTATAATGACCGGCTTAAAACATTCTAGCGGTGATTATATATTCACTCTTGATGTTGATTTGGAAGAAAAACCAGAGTTGCTCGAAGAATTCTTCAAAAAAATTAGCGATAACAAAAACCTAGATTTAGTCTATGGAAGGCAAGAAAAAAGAGTGGGGAAAAATTTAGCGCGCGGTTTTTTGACTAATATTTTTTATCACATTTTTGGATTTTTAACCGATTATAAAATTCAAAATCAATCAATGATAAGGTTGATGACAAAAAGATTCGTGGATAATCTAGTAAAATTTCATGAATATGATGTTTTTTTGTACGGAATAACTTCTCTAAATGGCTTTGAAAGTGATTTCATCATTTGTCATAAGCCCTATAAAGGAAGTACGAGCTATACTCTCTCTAAGAGAGTGAAGCTTGCCATAAATGCGATTACCTCTTTTAGCAGCAAGCCTCTAATTCTTATTTCTTGTTTCGGAATTTTAGTTTCGTTTATTTCTTTTATTTTCGGCACCTACATAATGCTGAAGAAAATTTTTCTCGGATCTGTAATTTCAGGGTGGTCGTCAATTATGGTCTCCATTTGGATGGTTGGCGGAATGATTATATTTTGCCTTGGAATAATTGCTATTTATATCGCGAAAATATTTATTGAATCTAAAAAGCGCCCATATGTCGTCATAAGAGATAAATATGGCTTTGGCGATTCTAAAGAATAGAAACCTAAAAAAAATATATGGAAATAGAATCTTATCAAGCTGAGTCTCAAATTGAAGAAAGTCATTGGTGGTATAAAGTGCGGCGCAAAATGTTTGCTAGCTATATTAAAAACATTGCTCTTAATAAAGAAAAATCGAGAATTCTTGATATCGGCTCAAGCTCAGGCACCAATCTTCGAATGTTAAAAGATATGGGCTTTAAAAACTATCAAGGCTTTGACTATAACGAATTGTCCCGAAAATTTTGCCAAGAAAAAGGTTTGGGCGATGTTATTATTGGCGATATTTGTACCTCATCTTTGCTAGATAATCAATATGATTTAATTCTTGCTACAGACGTTATCGAGCACATAAAAAATGACGATTTGGCCCTAAAAGAGATTTATCGTATTTTGAAGCCAAACGGAAAGCTTATAGTTACTGTTCCTTGCTTTATGGCGCTTTGGGGAGGGCATGATCTGGTCTCGATGCATCACCGACGATATCTATTGAAAAATATAGTCGAAAAGATGAAAAATGTTGAATTTAAAATTAATAAAAGCTATTATTTTAACTTCATATTATTTTTGCCGATTTTTCTCTTTAGGAAATTAATAAGAATTTCCAAAAAAGAAGCTAAAAATGAAAGTTCTATTAATAATGGCTTCTTAAATAAAATTTTTGAAATTATTTTTACAATTGACATTTGTTTAGCAAAGTTTATAAAACCTCCCTTTGGCGTTTCGGCGTTTATTTTAGCAACAAAGTAATTAAATATAAAAATGAAAATAGCAGTTATTGGCTTAGGAAAGCTTGGCTCGTGCCACGCCGCAGTTATGTCTTATAAAGGTTTCGAAGTTATTGGTGCAGATATAAACCAGAAATTTGTTGATGATATTAACGCAGGAATCGCTCCAGTTCAAGAGCCGCGTTTGCAAGAGCTTATTGATGCTTCAAAATCTCGATTAAAAGCGACTACAGATGTCGCAAAAGCCGTCAGTGAAGCTGATGTAACCTTCGTTATTGTGCCAACCCCAAGTGATGAAAACGGAATTTTCTCGATGAAATATGCCAACAAAGCGGCGGAAGCGATTGGCGAGGGCTTGAAAAACAACAAAAAAGATTATCCGGTCGTCGTGATGACAAGCACCGTGATGCCAGGTGACACCGAGGCTCAATTTGTTGTGGTTTTAGAAAAATTCTCGGGCAAAAAAATTCTGAAAGATTTTGGTGCGTGCTATAGTCCCGAATTTATTGCTCTTGGAAGCGTCGTGCGCGATATGCTTTGCCCCGATATGATTTTAATTGGTGAATCTGACAAAAAAGCCGGCGATAAAATTCAGGCAATTTACGAAAAATCTTGCGAGAAAAAACCATATTTCGCGAGAATGAATTTTGTTAACGCCGAAATCACGAAAATTTCGGTTAACACTTATGTCACGACGAAAATTTCTTACGCAAACATGTTGATGCAGGTTTGCTCTAAGATCGAAGGCGCTGATATCGATGTTGTTTCAAACGCGATTGGTCAAGACAGCCGCATCGGTGTGAAATATTTGAAAGGTGGCTTGGCGTTTGGCGGGCCGTGTTTTCCGCGCGACAATATTGCTTTTGGCAAGCTTGCTAAAAAAGTTGGAGTTGATGCAATTATGTCAAATGCAACTGACGAAATGAATTCTTCTCACACGAAATTTATTGCCGATTTAATCGAAAGCAATCTAGATGGCAAAAAAAATGTTGCGATTTTGGGTTTGTCTTATAAGCCAAACACACCTGTGATCGATGTTTCTCCGGGGATTGCGCTTGCTCGCGAATTGCTGAAAAAAGGCCTGAAAGTTTGCGCTTATGATCCGATGGCGATTGAAAATTCTAAAGCGGTTTTGCCAAATATCGATTATAAAAATAACACCAAAGAATGCTTGAAAGATGCTGATTTGGTGATTATCGCGACTCCATGGAAAGAATTTATTGACATCGCTCCAAGTGACTTAAAAGATGGTGTTTTAGTGGTTGATTGCTGGCGCGTTCTTGACAAAGAAAAGTGGAGCGGAAAAAGAAATCTGATCAGAATTGGCGCTGGTTTCTAAATCTACAATGTTTTTTGAGATAGAGAATTGGCAAAAATAATGTGCATTTTCCTAAGTTGGCGTCTGGCTTTTCCAAAAAACTTGCAAAATTTAATAAATATGCTATAATATCATACAAATTATGATATTTTTATTAAACCTATCGATAAAAAATGATAAACGGAAAATCTATTCTAGTAACTGGCGGCACCGGTTCTTTTGGTAAAAAGTTCATCTCAACAATATTACAAAATTTTCCTGATATTGAAAGAGTTGTGGTCTTTTCTCGCGATGAATTTAAGCAGTTTGAAATGTCGAATTTGCCGCAATTTCAGAAACATCAAGACAAATTGCGATATTTTATTGGCGATGTTCGCGATAAAGAAAGGCTTCTTCGCGCATTTGACGGAATTGATATTGTTATTCACGCTGCCGCTCTAAAACAGGTTCCGGCTTGCGAATATAACCCTTTTGAAGCGGTTAAAACTAATATTATTGGTGCACAAAATATAATTGACGCGGCAATTGATCGTGGCGTTAAGAAGGTGGTTGCGCTTTCTACCGACAAGGCTTGCTCGCCAATTAATCTTTATGGCGCTACAAAATTATGCTCAGATAAATTATTTATCGCGGGCAATTTTTATGCCGGATCAAAAAACACAAAATTTTGCGTAGTAAGATATGGCAATGTGGCGGGAAGCCGCGGTTCTGTTATTCCGTTCTTTAAAAAAATAATTGCTGATGGCGCCAAAGAATTGCCAATAACCGATGTTAGAATGACGCGTTTTTGGCTGAAGCTTGAACAAGCTGTTGAAATGGTGGTTGAGGCCATTGAAACCATGAATGGCGCTGAATTATATGTTAGAAAAATTCCATCAATGAAAATAACTGAGCTTGCCAAGGCAATCGCTCCACATTTGCCGATGAAAGAAGTTGGTATAAGGCCGGGTGAAAAAATTCACGAAATGATGATATCAATTGAAGACGCTAGAAACACAATTGAGCTTGATAAATATTATATCATAATGCCTGATATGGCTGATTTGAAGGAAAGAATGGTGATTAAAGGAAATCTAGTTGCGCCAGATTTTGAATATCATAGCGGCAATAATTCGCAGTGGCTTTCAACTGAACAAATGAAAAATTTGATAAATGAAATTGACTAAAAAATATAATTACGGCAAGCAAAATATCAATTTTTGCGATATTTTTGCCGTTTTAAAGGTTTTGCGATCAAATTTCTTAACACAAGGCCCAATAGTTGCCGAATTTGAAAAAGCAATTTGCAATTATACTGGCGCAAAATATTGTGTGGCGGTGTCTAATGCTACTGCAGGTTTGCACATTGCAATGCTTGCGTTAGAAGTTGCTAAAGGTGATGATGTTTTAACTTCAACCAACACTTTTTTAGCTTCGGCTAATTGCGCTGTTTATGTTGGCGCCAATCCTATATTTGCCGATATCGACGAAAAAACCGCTTGCATTGACGCGGACGAAATATCTAAAAAAATCACAAAAAACACTAAAGTTATAATCCCAGTGCATTTTGCGGGCCAAGTTTGCGATATGGCAAAAATTAAAGAAATTGCCAACAAAAATAATGCTTTTATTGTTGAAGATGCGGCGCATGCAATTGGCTCTGAATATAAAGGCGACAAGGTTGGGTCTTGCAAATATAGTGACATGACGATTTTTTCTTTTCATCCAGTAAAAAACATGACAACTGGCGAGGGTGGTGCTATTACAACAAACAGCGAAGAAATTTACAAAAAATTATTATTGCTACGAAGCCACGGAATGACAAGAGATGCCAGCATTTTAACTAAAAATGATGGCCCTTGGTATTACGAAATGCACAATTATGGTTTTAACTACAGATTAACCGATATTCAGGCCGCTCTTGGCATTTCTCAACTGAAAAGAATCGACAAATTTGCCGCAAGAAGGCGTGAAATTGTTGAATTTTATCAAAAAGAATTTGCGGGTGATGAAAGATTTTCTTTTCTACAAGAAAAAAATTATTCAAAAGCTTGCTTTCATTTATTTCCACTTTTGCTTAATTTTGATAGAGTGAAAATGTCGAAGAAAGAGGTTTTTGTGAAGTTGCAAGAAAAAGGCTTGAACTTGCAAATTCACTATATTCCCGTGCATTTGCAGCCTTTTTACAAACAGCTTGGTTTTAATGAAGGTGATTTTTTAAAAGCCGAAAATTATTATAAAAAAACAATTTCTTTGCCGCTTTATTATGGTTTAAAAAATTGCGATTTGAAAAAAATTGTAAAAATAATTAAAGATAATGTCGCTTAAAATTGAATTGGCAAAATCATCAGATATGCTTGATTTATTTGAGCTGGCAAATGATGATGATGTGCGAAAAAATTCTTTTAATCAAGAAAAAATCGAGATTGAAAACCATAAAAAATGGTTTTTTGAAAAACTAAATGACAAAAATTGCGTTTTTTATATTGCAAGAATTGGTGGTGAATTTGCGGGCAGTGTAAGATTTGATCGGGTGCAAAATGATAGCTGTGTAGCCGCGGTTCAGTTAGTGAAAAAATTTAGAGGAAAAGGCTTCGGGAGTTTGATAATTAAAGAGGCTACGACGAGAATAGTTGATCAAAAAAAATATGTTTGTCTGGCTTTTATAAAAAAAGAAAATGAAGGATCGTTTAAATCTTTTTTAAAAGCGGGATATAGATTAATTGATGAAAATCATGAGAAAAGTGGCTTCAAATGTTATCTTTTAGAATATATTATTACTTTATGATTTATTTAATTATAAGTGTGAATAAAATTTAAATTACGATGGCAAATATTATTAAAATTGGAAATAAAGAAATTGGTGCGGGCAAGCCGTTTGTGATTGCAGAGATGTCTGGCAATCATAATCAATCGCTTGAAAAAGCGCTGAAAATTGTTGAAGAGGCGGCAAAATGTGGTGTGGACGCTCTTAAAATCCAGACCTACACCGCAGACACCATGACGCTTGATTTAAAAGAGGGCGAGTTTTTTATCGCTGACAAAAACAGCTTGTGGGACGGAAATTCGCTTTATGATTTATACAAGAAAGCTTACACGCCGTGGGATTGGCACAAGCCGATTTTTGATAAATGTAAAGAGCTTGGAATTATTGGCTTCAGCACGCCTTTTGATGAAACCGCGGTTGATTTTTTAGAAGAATTAAATGTGCCTTGCCACAAAATTGCGTCTTTTGAAAACACCGATTTGCCCTTGCTTAAAAAGGTTGCAAAAACTGGCAAGCCAGTAATTATTTCAACTGGAATGGCCAATGTTTCAGAAATTTATGACATGGTGCAAACCCTTGCAAATAATGGCTGTAAAGATATTATTTTATTAAAATGCACAAGTGAATATCCGGCCCTGCCAAGTGATGCAAATTTAGCAACTATTGCGCATTTAAAACAACTTTTTCCTAATTGTCAAATTGGCATGTCTGATCACACTATGGGGATTGGCGTGGCTGTAGCGTCGGTTGCGTTTGGCGCAACTGTGATTGAAAAACATTTTACAATTTCGCGTGCGGAAGGTGGCGTTGATAGCGCGTTTTCAATGGAGCCACACGAAATGAAATCGCTTGTGAATGAATCAGCAATTGCGATGCAGGCGATTGGCAAGGTTTATTATGGAATTAGCGAAAAAGAAAAAGCCTCGCTAAAATTTCGCCGCACACTTTACATTTGCAAAGACATTAAAAAAGGTGAAGTTATAACCAAAGAAAATATGCGAGCAATTCGCCCAGGGCTTGGCCTGTCGCCAAAATATTACGATATTGTTCTTGGCAAAAAAATTAACCAAGATTTAAAAAAAGGAACGGCGTTAAAGTGGGAATATATTGAATAAATATGAAAAATTCTGTTGCAATTATCACAGCCAGAGGCGGAAGCAAAAGAATTCCTCGTAAAAATATTCGGGAATTTTGCGGTGAGCCAATGATAACTTATCCTATAAAAGCCGCTATTAAAAGTGGCTTATTTTCAGAGGTTATGGTTTCAACTGATGATGAGGAAATTGCTGAGATTGCGCAAAAAAATGGCGCCCAAGTTCCGTTTTTACGTTCTAAAGAAAATTCCGATGATTTTTCAACGACATCTGATGTTCTAAAAGAAGTTTTAGCTGAATATAAAAAAATCGGGAAATCATTTGAACACGCATGTTGTCTATATCCAACTGCGGTTTTTGCAAATGAAGAAAAATTAAAACAGGCTGCAAAATATTTTATAGAATCAAACGCCGATTCTCTGATTCCGGTGGTTCAGTTTAGTTTTCCAATTCAGCGAGCTCTTAAAATTGAAGATAATCTTTTGAAGTTTTTTTGGCCAGAAAATGTTGCTAAAAGATCGCAAGATTTAGAAAAATCATTTCATGATTCGGGGCAATTTTATTTTTTTAAAACAAATATTTTTGAGCTTAAAAAAGATTTGTTTAATTCAAAGACAATTCCTTTTGAGTTAAAGGAAAGCGAAGTGCAAGATATTGACAATGAAGAAGATTTTAAAATTGCTGAAATAAAATATAAAATTTTAAATAATTTAAAATGAAAGAAATCGCAGTTTTTAACCTAGGCATATCAAATTTAACCTCAGTCGTTAATGTTCTTGATTATCTTGACGCAAAATATTATTTAGTTAATAAAGTTGAGGATTTAAAAGATGTAAAAAAAATGATTTTGCCAGGTGTCGGAACATTTTCAGCGGGAATGAGTGCATTAGTAAATAAAAACTTTGCCGATGAGATAAGAAAACAGGTTATTGAAAATAAAATTCCCATTTTTGGCATATGTTTAGGAATGCAACTTTTATTCGAATCTAGCGAAGAATCTGTCGGGGTAAAAGGACTTGGTTTAATAGAAGGTTCAATTGAAAAAATTCCGTTAAGCAGGCATTATAAAATACCAAGAATTGGGTGGGGCGAAAGTGAAGTGAAAAAAGATTTCCTTTCTTTAAAAAAAGGTGCAAAGGTTGATTTTTATTATGTTCACAGCTATCACGCAAATCCTAAAGATAAAAATGTTGTTGCAATTACTGCGCAAGATGATACTATCGTTTCCGCTGTTAGTATAGAGAACATTTTTGGTTGCCAATTTCATCCTGAAAAAAGTTATATTGACGGAATTGAAATAATGAAGAATTTTATTGAAATTTGATATGAGAAAAAGGGTGATACCTTGTATTTTTCTGAAAAATGGCCTTATTGTCAGAAGTGAAGCTTTTAAAATTCACCAAGTAATAGGAAATCCCATAGCCGAACTCGCCAGATATAACGAATGGGCGGTTGATGAAATAATTTACATCGACATTTCTCTTGATCAAAATTATGATTTTAGAAGGGGGGATCATAAATATCGTGATGACAACGCAAAAGATAAATTCTCATTAGTAGCCGAAATCTCAAAATCATGTTTTGTTCCACTCGCATTTGGCGGGGGCATTAGAACCATCGAAGATATAAGAAGAATTCTAGAAAGTGGCGCTGATAAAGTTGTTCTTAACTCAATTTTATTTTTAGATGATTCTTTTTTAGAGAAAGCGGCAAAAATTTTCGGATCTCAGGCTTTAATCGCCTGTGTAGATTATATCGACGACTATGTTTTTTATAATCACGCAACCATAAATTCACAATATAAAATTCTTGATTGGTGTAAAAAATTAGAAAGTCAGGGTATTGGCGAAATTGTTTTAAATTGCGTTAAACGAGACGGCATGGCAAATGGTTATGACATAAAAACAATTGCAAATATAGTTAATTCTATTAACATTCCTTTAATAGCTCTTGGTGGAGCGGGCGATTATTATGATTTTGTTGAGTGTCTAAAAATTGACAATTTATCAGCGGTTGCAGCGGGAAATATCTTCCATTTTAAGGAGTTAAGTTATTATCACTCAAAGCAAAGCTTAATAAGAAGCGGAATTGATATTAGGCAAGATTTTCGTTCAATGAATAAAAAATAAAATGAAATTAGGTAAGGTAAAATATTGTAAAAAATGCGTAGTTCCTTCATCTTCAGCAATTCCTATTGAATTCGATGAGAACGGCATTTGCAGCGGCTGCAGAGTTTCTAATCAAAAATTTGAAATAGACTGGAATAGAAGAGGAAATCAATTGAAAGATTTGCTTGAGCAATATAGAAGTAAAGATAAATCAAACTATGATTGTATTATTGCGGTAAGTGGTGGAAAAGACAGCTATTTTCAGGTTCATATGATAAAAAATGTTTACAAAATGAACCCGCTATTAGTAACTTATAACGCTAATAATTGGACTGAGGCTGGATATAGAAACTTGCACAGAATGCGCGATGTATTTAATTGTGATCACATATTTTTTACACCGGGAGTTGATCTGCTGAAGAGACTAAATAGACTTTGTTTTCGCAAGATGGGCGACATGAACTGGCATGGTCATTGCGGAATATTTACTTACCCTTTTATTGCTTCGATAAAATATAATGTTCCACTTGTTTTTTATGGCGAACACGGATTTATGGATTTAGGCGGAATGCACTCCTACAATGATTATGTTGAGCACACATATCGTTATCGCCACGAACACTCTCTTCGCGGCTATGAGTGGAGTGATATGCTTGATGACGAACAAGATAAAATCGACGCTTCCGAGTTAATCTGGGCGAGATATCCTAGCGATGATGAAATAAAAAGAGTTGGAATGCGTGGGATTTTTATTTCTAATTATGTGCAATGGCTTCCAAATGAGCATTCAAAAATGGTTATTGAAAAATATGGTTTTGAAGTTCCCGAAGAGAAATTCGACAGAACTTACAGACAAGCATCAAACTTGGACGATATGCACGAAAACGGAGTTCATGATTACTTAAAATATATTAAGTTTGGTTATGGAAGATGCACAGATCATGTTTGTAAAGATATCCGCGATGGCAAAATTACTCGCGAAGAAGGAATTGAATTGGTGAAGCAATACGATCATATCAAGCCAAGCGATCTAAAAAGATGGCTTGAATATGTTAATATGAGTGAAGATGAGTTCGACAAAATTGCTGATGGCTTTCGCGACAAAAGAGTTTGGGAAAAGGCCGCCGATGGATCTTGGATTAAAGACAATATCTGGGATTAATGGCGAAAATTTTATTTTATTCAATCTATAATACTTGTGAGCCTGTTTTCGCCATAGAAATGGAAGTTATGGCAAAACATATTGAAAATGGTGACGATGTTTATGTTTTAAGATGTCACGATGGAGAGTTAAATTATTGCGATTTAAATCCAGAGCATAGGTCAGATATTTGCATGAAATGCGATAGGTCATTTTATCAAAATATCAAATTAATCAACTTAGATCCAAAAAAAATATTAAGAATTCCTAAAATTGATATTTCTTATAAAAAAATTCCTAAGTTTTTTTCAAATATTGAAGAATTACAAAGTTTTTTTCTAGAGGGGATAAATTTTGGATTATGCACGGCGTCTACTATAATAAGCGAATATAAAGATCATAAGATTGATACAAAAAAGCATCAAGAGAAAATATACAGATTGCTTAAAACATCATATTTTAGCTATAAATTCATGGAGAAGGTTTTTGCAGATTTAAATCCCGATGTTTTTTATCATCAAGGAGGAAGGGTTGCAAATATATATCCGCTCTACAAATTGGCGGATAAGTTAAATATCAAGAGATATTCAATAACTGATGCTGGCGTGATGACGAAATATGATTTATTCGAAGGATTCACATTTTTTGATTTCGATAAAATTGCGCAAAATATAGAAAAAGTTTGGAACGACGATTCAAGCGATGAAGATAAAATAGAAAAAGCATCGAAATGGTTTGTTGATAAGAGAAATGGCTTAGATGTTGAATGGATGTCGTATACGAAAGATCAGCAAAAAAATCTTCTTCCGGATAATTTTAATGAAGAAAAAAATAATATTGCCATATTTAATTCTTCAATAAACGAATATTGCTCAGTTGAGAATACTCAAAACACTTTATATGAAGATGAAACTGATGCGCTAAGAAATATTTTTGAGCATTATAAAGATGACGATAATATTCATTTTTATTTAAGAATACACCCGAATCTTAAAAACCTTGATAATACTCAGATTAAAGAACTGAGAGAAATCAGTAAGCGTGGCTATAAAAATGTGTCAATAATATGGCCAGAAGAAAAAATAGATTCATATGCTTTGTTGCTTTCTTGTAATAAAATTGTAACATTTTTCTCAACGGTTGGAGTCGAAGCTTGTTTTTGGGGAAAACCTTCAATTTTGGCAGGTAGGGCATTTTATGAAAAATTAGATTGTTGTTATGTGCCAAAAAATCACGGTGAGTTAATGTCGCTAATCGCCAAAGATATATTGCCGAAAAATAAAAATGAGGCTATAAAATATGGATATTGGCAAATGAAGCGCGGATATGATTATCAGAAATATGATCCTTCGAGTCATTTTGGCGGTTTATTTCTTAAGCAGTCAATGGCGGTAAAATTTTCGTCGGTTGATAAAATTTTTCTTAAAATACGAAAAAGAAAAAGTAAAATTATCAATAAGGTTAAGAAGTTTCTTTCTAAATTTAACATTTTATTTTAATTACTATGTCAAAAATTCTATTTTTATTTTTTATTTGTTTATTCGTTTTTCAAAACGAAGCTTACGCCTATATTAATCCAGGTACGGGAAGTGATTTTGTGCAAATGTTAATTGCATTATTGCTTGGTATTGTAAAGTTTTTCAAAAATATTGTTGCTAAAATAAAGCAATTATTGGGTTTTAAATCTAACAAAAAAAATGACGAAGATGACAAATAGAGAGCCGATTCCCTCTTCTTTCCGCGATCCTAGCGGATTTATTTTTATTGAAAATGGAGAGATTTTTAGACAAATTAATTTTTCCTATAAAGAGAATTACGATTCTTTAATCGAATCAGGTTTGTTAAAAAACCTAGTTGATAAAAATCTTTTAGTTTCTCACGAAGAAGTTAAGAACTCTGAAAATTCTGATTCTTATAAAATAATTAAGCCCAAAAAAATAGAATATATTTCATATCCATATGAGTGGAGTTTTTCGCAGTTAAAAGATGCGGCGCTTCTTACTTTGAGGACACAAAGAATTGCCTTGAAGCATAATATGAGCTTGAAAGATGCATCATCATATAATGTTCAATTTTTGGACGGAAAACCGATTTTTATCGACAGTTTATCTTTTGAGAAATATCAAGAAGGACTTCCGTGGGTGGCATATCGACAATTTTGCCAACATTTTTTGGCGCCATTATTGTTGATGAAATATAGCAACATAAATCTGAATCAACTTCTTCGAGTATATTTAGACGGTATTCCGCTTGATATTGCTAATTCTATTTTGCCGTTAAAAGCAAAATTCAATTTCTCGGTTTTTTTACATATTTCACTTCATTCAAAAACGCAGAAGAAGCTTGAAAATACTGATGTGAAATTTTCGAAAAATGCGAAGTTAACTAAAGCTAAACTCCTTGATATTGTTGAGAATTTAGAAGATTTAATCGGAAATATTTCTCTGCCAAAATCACAAACGGAGTGGGGCGAATATTATACTTTCACTAATTATTCTGATTCTGCATTTAGCAATAAAAAGAAAATTATCGAGGGATTTTTAGATAAAATTAATCCAAAAACCTTGTGGGATTTGGGCGCTAATAATGGCTTGTTTAGCAGAATTGCCAGCAATAGAAAAATAAAAACAGTTGCTTTTGACATCGATCCAATCGCGGTTGAGAAAAATTATTTACAGATTAAAAATAGCAAAGAAACTGATATCTTACCGCTGGTTCTTGATTTGACGAATCCTAGTCCGTCAATTGGCTTTGCTAATGAAGAAAGGCCATCTTTTTCGCAAAGATCAGAAACTGATGTAATTATGGCGCTTGCTTTAATTCACCATATTTCTATTTCGAATAATGTTCCTTTTGTTAAAGTTGCAAAATATTTTGCGCAAATGACGAATTATTTGATAATAGAGTTTGTGCCCAAATCTGATTCTCAAGTAAAAAAACTTTTAGCAACGAGAGAAGACGTGTTTCCCAGATATAATCAAAACGGGTTCGAGCAATATTTTTCGCAATATTTTTCAATTGTTGATTCTGTTAAAATTGAAGATTGCGACAGAGTTTTATATCTGATGAAAAAAAATAGTTAGAATGAAATTTTACCTTCTATATCCATTTTTGACGGCGATTTTTCCGGCGGTTTTTTTATGCGCTAAGAATGTACACGAAACAAAACTTATCAACTTGTTTATAGCTTCGGTTCTTGCTTTCTTTTTATCATCTTTATTTTATTATTCCTCATTTTTAATAAACAAAGACTTTCATAAAGCAGCTTTATGCGCATTTTTAGCCATAATGATATTTTATAAATCTGGCCATTATTATAAAAAACTAGTTAATAAAAAATTGCGTGAAATTATTTTTATTAGAATTTTATACAGCTTTTTGACTCTTTTCTTTATTTATCAAATTTTTTTATTAAGCTTAAAAATATCTTTTAATTTAGAATTATTATCGAATATTATATTTTATTTTTATGCATTCGTCATTTTAATTCCAATCGCAAAAATTATTGGTTTTTATGCGAAAAATAAAGACCAGAAGGTTAAGATTGACAAGAGAAGCGCTGTTGATGTTTTAGACAAAAACTTGCCCGATGTTTATTATATTGTGGTTGACGGATATGCGGGAATCAATACTTTGAAAGATATTTGCGGATTTGATAATTCAGAATTTTATTCTCATCTTAAGAAAGAGGGTTTTTGTGTCAGTGATAAAACTAAGTCTAATTATACGATCACGAATTTATCTGTTTGTTCAACTTTAAACATGAATTATATTCAAGATTTTTTTGATTCTTCAACTATATCTTCCGATCAAGGCGGAATACATAAGCTTTATAAATTTCATTTAGATAATGAGGTTTCAAGAATGTTCAAATCATATGGCTATACATATGTTCATCTTATTAATCATTGGGAGCAAATGTATTTCAATGAAGATGAGTTTGCTGATATTTCTATAAAATCTTCCCAATCAACTGACTATTTAAAAATATTTTTACAAAAAACTTTAATTGGTATTTATCAAGATATATTATTTTCTGCTGTTTCTAGAAAAAATATGAAATTCTTATTTGAAAAACTAAAGAATATTCACAGTATAAAAGGGCCTAAATTTGTTTTCTCTCACCTTATTTGTCCTCACGAGCCCTATTTGTTTAATGAAAATGGCGATAAGCCTAAAATGAAAAATGAAGATCCGGCTAATAAGGAAAATATTCCTCTTTATGTTGAGCAAATAAAATATGTTAATAAAATTTTGACAGAAACTATTAGTAATATTTTGAAAAATTCAAAAAACTCGATAATAGTAATTAAGGCGGACCATGGTTCTGAATTTTTGATGAATGTTGAGTCGTCAAAATCAAAAGATGGCGCAGTAATTTGGCCTAAAGACCCGTCGCCAGAGATGTTACAAGAAAGATTCGAAATATTTAATGCTATATATCTTCCTGATAATGATGTAGAAGTTTTTGATAAATTTCAAAGTTCGGTAAATATTTTTCGCTTTATATTTAACAAATATTTTTCGACCAATTATGAGATTTTGCCAGAAAGGCAATATTATAGCAATTATGTTGATCACTTTATTTTCAGGGATGTTACTGATAAGCTGAACTGATTTTCATGGCTAAATCTAGTTTTGCGACAATTTAAAAAAAGCAAGTCCGCACAGTTTTGCAAAGCAAATTATATCCTTTATCTTTCAAAAATAAATAAATTTTGTCGTTGAATATATTTTCTAAACTTTCGTGAATCTCGATTAAAATTATATCTGGACAATATAAATTCCAGTTGTTTGATTCAAGAACTTCAATCTCGTGTCCCTCTACATCAATTGACATAAAATCAATTTTTTTAACACTGCATTCATCAAGAATTTCACGCAAAGGTTTTGTGGTTATTAATTTTTCTTCAATTATTTTATATCCGGCCTTTTCGCATTCGCGCGCTTTTTCTTCGCTAAAAGTATTAAGGGCTCCATCATCGAAAATATAAAATTTATTTGACTGGTTTTTCCCAACTAGGTTGCAAATATTAAAATCTTTTGGGCGCTTTTTGTTAAATTTATCAATATTGATTAAGTCAACATTGACGCCATTCCAGCCGCGATCATAAAAAATTTTAGTATTAGAGAAGCGCACCGGATGATGAGCGCCGATGTCAACATAAAATCCCTGTTTCTTGTTATTCATTATCGAATCTAATATTAAATCTTCACCTTCTTGAGAATAAGAAATATTAGATTTTAACAAATCGGGATGTTTGATAAATTTTTTTATTATTTTAAATAGTAGCATTTATTTTTTTAATTGATGATGGAAGAATAAATTCTTTGTGTGCCTTGTGCGTCAACTAAGTCTTTAATTTCGTTAAAAAACTTTTGATAATTTGCCGAAACTTTGTAATAAAATTCTTCAAAATTTCCATTAAATCCAAGTTTGGTAAAAATTTTCCCCTGATTATCCGCTATTTTTACCATATAGGTTGGAAGCGCTAAGGAGCACCTTTCCCAAGTGCTTGTGCCTCCAGCCGCAAAGGCAATATCGGCGTCATAAATTAATTTTGCCATGTTGGCCTGTTTATGAATCGTGATTTTATTTTTCGATTTTTGCGCGAATTCTTCTATTGTTTTTAAATTAACTGCGTCAAAACCCAAAACAACATTTATTTCGCCGCTAAATTTCGATTTTTCAATTTCTTGAAGCGCATTTAAACTGTGATTTTTTAAGTCAGATCCACCAAAATTTACTAAAATATTGGCAATGTTTTTTGTGGTTGATCTTTTTTCGAGTGCTTTTTGTCTAAGTTCTAGAAACTCTTCGCGAAGTAGACAATATTTGGTTCCTGCCAATATTTCACAATTTTTTCCAACAAGATTTTCATAATCTTCAACTTTTGATCCAATATTTTGATCAAGCAAAATATCACAATTATGTTTTCTATTCGCTAAATCGTCAATTACTAAAATTTTTTGTGCAAACTCTCGAAAATGACTTTCATATTTTTCGTCTAAATTATAATTATCGACGATTAATAAATCGCAATTTTGGGGATTTTTGTAAAATTCTTGCGGTTGAATTTGCGTGAACTTTTCGAGATTTTTGATAAAGTTATAACTCTCATTTGAGGTGGCAAAAAAACATTTCCAGCCTTTATTTTCAAGGAAATTTGCAAGAGTGATGCATCTTATAACGTGACCCGTGCCAATATTTAGTGAAGCTTCGCAAGAAAATATTGCAGTTTTCATGAATATTAATTTTTAGCGTTCATTTCTAATTTTGCTATATTGATAAATTCCTCAAATCCAAAACTTTTTTGTCCTTCTTCGCCTAATTTTCTAACCGAAACTGAATTATTCGCCGCTTCTTGTTTACCAATTGCTAAAATATATGGAACTTTTTGTAAAGAATGTTCGCGGATTTTATAATTGATTTTTTGCGCGTCGGAGTCGATCGAAACGCGGAATCCCTCTTTTTTCAATCGCTCAAAAAATTGCTTGGCGAAATCATCAGAATCGTTGGTGATCGTTGCAACAACGATTTGAACGGGAGCCAGCCAAAGCGGGAATTTTCCGGCATAGTTTTCAATTAAAATTCCGATGAATCTTTCCATGCTTCCAAGAATTGCGCGATGAAGCATAACGGGGCGGTGCTTAGCGCCATCTTGCCCGATATAGCTTGCGTCAAGACGTTCAGGTAAGATAAAATCAACTTGCAATGTACCACATTGCCAGTGGCGGCCAATGGCGTCAACCAGCGTAAATTCTAGCTTCGGGCCATAAAATGCGCCTTCGCCTTCGTTGATTTCATAAATTAATCCGGCGGCTTTCACGGCGTCTTCTAAAGCTTTTTCAGCCTTGTCCCACGTGGCGTCATCGCCAGCGCGTTTTTCAGGGCGCGTCGAGAATTTTACGATAACATCTTCGAATCCGAAATCTTTATAAACTTCCTTCAGAAGTTCGCAGAAAGCCACGGTTTCCTCGTTAATTTGATGTTCTTCGCAGAAAATGTGAGCATCGTCTTGGGTGAAGCTTCTGACGCGCATAATGCCGTGCAGCGAGCCGCTTGGTTCGTTTCTGTGGCAACAGCCAAATTCGGCCATGCGCAAAGGCAATTGGCGGTAAGATTTTAAATCTTGGTTAAAAATTTGCACGTGAGCTGGGCAATTCATTGGCTTGATGGCCATTTTTCTGTCTTCGTCAGTTTCGCAAATAAACATATTTTCGCGGAATTTTTCCCAGTGACCCGATTTTTCCCACAAAATTTTATCGATCATTTGTGGCGTTTTAACTTCTTGATAGCCGTGTTTTTCAAGCTTGCGACGAATATAATTTTCGATTTCGCGATAAATTATATAGCCTTTAGCGTGCCAAAATACTGAGCCGGCGGCTTCTTCTTGAGTATGAAATAAATCGAGTTCGCGCCCGAGTTTGCGGTGGTCGCGCTTTGCGGCCTCTTCAAGCATGTTAAGATATTTCTCGAGAGATTCTTTACTTTCCCAAGCTGTGCCATAAATTCGCTGCAACATTTCATTGTTTGAATCACCGCGCCAGTAGGCTCCGGCAAGTTTCATCAGCTTGAAATATTTTATGTGAGAAGTTGACGGAGCGTGTGGGCCACGGCATAAATCGATAAATTGACCTTGGCGATAGAGCGAAATATCTTCGTTTGCAGGAATTGATGCAATAATTTCAGCCTTATATTTTTCGCCAATTGATGAAAAGAATTTAACCGCATCATCACGCTTCCAAACTTCGCGCACCAATGGTTCGTCGCGTTTTACAATTTCGTGCATTTTAGCTTCAATTTTTGCTAAATCGTCCGGAGAAAATGGGGTAGGGCGCGCGAAGTCATAATAGAAGCCGTTTTCGATAGAGGGCCCGATTGTTACTTGCGTTTCAGGATAAAGTTCTTTCACCGCTTCGGCCATAATGTGCGCGGCGTCGTGGCGGATAACTTCAAGTGCATCAATGCCTGATTTTGGTGTAATAATTTCAATTTTCGCATCATTTTCAATCTTGCGAGAAAGGTCGCGCAATTCGCCATCAACCTTAATTGCCAAAGCCACTTTTGCCAAGCTGATAGAAATTGATTTGGCAAGCTCAAGCCCAGTAATTCCTAGCTCAAATTGCTTTGAATTGCCATCGGGAAATGTAATTTTTATCATTTTGCTTGCGTTTTTTGTATTTTATGGCATAATTATAGCGTAAAAATTTTATTTTACAATTTTTTTCACCAAAAATGTTGAAACCAGCGGTTTATATGCTTGCAAGCGCCAAAAAGGGCGTGATTTATGTTGGAGTTAGTTCTGATTTAATAAAAAGAATTTTTCAACATAAAAATGACGAAATTGCTGGTTTTACTAAGAAATATGGCTGTAAGATTTTGGTTTATTGCGAGTTTTATGATTCAATTATTGATGCAATTTCGCGTGAAAAACAATTGAAAAATTGGAAGCGAAGTTGGAAAATTGCTCTGATTGAAAAGGAAAATAAGGCTTGGCGAGATTTGTATTTTGATTTGTTGTGAGTTGTTGCGTGTTATGGATTTTCGGTTCAAAGGTCGTAATTAATGAGGACAGTCAACGCCATTTTTACCTGTTCCGTCATTGCGGGCTTGACCCGCAATCCACCGTGCGTGAGAGTGGATTGCGGATGAAGAATTTCTAAGCCGCTAAAGCGACTAAGAAATCCTAGCTCCGCAATGACGGGGGAGGGTGTTGACAAAGCAAGAGTTAAAATTTCCAGTTGGGGCTATAGCGCAGTTGGTAGCGCGCTTGCATGGCATGCAAGAGGTCCGGGGTTCGACTCCCCGTAGCTCCACCAAATATTCTCACTCTCAAATTCCCTCAAACCTACGCCTTGAAACTTCTGCAATATTACAAAAAAATACAAAATCTTTCCAAACATTACAATTTACTTTGACAAGGCCTTGATTTATAATGGTTGCGAAGGATTTAAATAATAAATCAAATTGAACATAAAATGTGCGGAATTGTTGGTGTTATCGGCCAAAATAATATAATTGAAAAAATTGTTGAAGGTTTGCGCAAGCTTGAATATCGTGGATATGACTCGGCGGGCATCGCTTTGCTTGAAGATGGCGCCTTTAAAACTGTGAAACAAGAAGGTAAAATTGCGAAACTTGACGCGGCGATAAAAAAATCTGACTTGAGAAAATCTGATAAAAATGGCAAAGATAAATTGGCGATCGGACACACGCGCTGGGCTACTCACGGAAGGCCAAGCCAAGAAAATGCTCACCCTCACGCTTCATCAAAAATTTGCGTGGTTCATAACGGAATTATCGAAAATTATCAAGAATTAAAGGCGAAACTTGCGCAAAATGGCGTGCAATTTCTAAGCGAAACCGATTCTGAAATTGTGCCGCATTTAATCGAATATAATCTTGAGAAAATTGGCGATACCAAAGCGGCGATTTTAAAAACTTTGAGTGAAATTGTTGGATCTTACGCTTTTGCGATTATGTTTCGTGATAATCCCGACTTTATTTTAATTGCGAAAAAAGGCTCGCCATTATTGGTTGGATTTGGCGAAAACGAAAATTATATCGCCTCTGATTATTACGCTTTAAGCGAACATACGAAAAAAGTTGTATATCTTGAAGATGACCAATTTGCGTTTGTTTATAAAGATAAAGTTGATTTTTTTGATGCGAAAGGTGAAAAAATAAAGCGCGAAATTAAGATTATGGAAAATCTTGAAAGCAAGGTTTCGAAAGGCGATTTCGCTCATTTTATGTTGAAGGAAATTTATGAACAGCCGCAAGTTTTGACTAACACAATTCAAAATTATGTCGATTTGGTTAATGATAAAATTCACTTGCCGAATTTCGCGTTTGATTTGCGCGCGATTAATAAAATCACGATTGTTGCGTGCGGAACATCATATTATTCGGGAATGGTTGCGAAATATATTCTTGAAGAAATTGCGCAAATTGAAGTTGAGGTTGACATTGCGTCAGAATTTCGTTATCGCAAAACGCCATTTCGCGCTGATAATTTGATGTTGTTTATTTCGCAGTCAGGAGAAACGGCTGACACGATCGCGGCTTTGAAATATGCGAAACAAAACGGCCAGAAAATTTTGTCGATTGTCAATGTGGCGCAAAGCAGCATGGCTCAATTGTCGGACGCGGTTATAAAAACTATTGCGGGCGTTGAAATCGGTGTGGCGTCAACAAAGGCCTACACTGCGCAAATTGCGGTTTTGTCGCTTTTTGCGATTGAACTTGGAAAAATTCGCGGAAAAATTGATGTTGAAAAACAAAATAAATATATAAATCAATTGATTTTGTCGAGTCAAAAAATTAAAGATTTTTTCGATAAAAATTCGATAAAAAATATTCAAAAAATCGCGAAATATTTAGCGAAATTCAAGCATATTTTATATGTCGGTAGAGGCGTTTCTTATGTGACGGCACTTGAGTCGGCGTTGAAATTGCGCGAACTTTCTTATATTGATGCGCAAGCGATTGCGGCGGGAGAATTAAAGCACGGCACGATTGCGTTGATTGACGCGAAAATGCCGGTTATTGCGATTGCGCCAAGCAATGATTTATTCGAGAAGATCTCTTCAAACATAGAAGAAATAAGGGCCAGACAAGGTAAAGTAATTTCTCTTTCTGATAAAAAAGGAAGTGAAAGTTTGACGAATCTTTCGCAGGCGATGATTGAAATGCCGCAAATTTCAGGCTCAATTGAAGAGGCTTTGGTTGGCGTTGTGCCTTTGCAATTATTGGCTTATTATGTTGCGCTTTATAAAGGAAATGACGTTGATCAGCCGCGAAATTTGGCGAAATCTGTGACGGTGGAATAATGCTTTTCATGCTTCATAATTGCGGTCTAAACTATGGTATAATTATAAATTTTTTACCGCAATGTTAATGCTGTGAGATCTCTGAGTTTTGGTTAAATTACTTGTATTATTTTCGGTCGTCATAAACTTGATGACGACGCAGCATCCCTCATATTCAAGTGTTGCGCTTCTCATAAGATTTTTGTTGGTGACTAAGTTTTTTGTGACTGAGCCAAGAACTCTAAATCGCGGTGTAAATTTGAAGCCAATATTAAAAGTATCCTGCGCAATTTCTTCCGGATTTATCACGCCTTTTCTTATTAATAAATAATTGTTGCCAATGGTTAACCTTTTTAGCGTAAGATTAGTGATGAGTGAATTGACCTCGTTTTTATAATTAGATTCGTTAAGTTGAAATAAATATGTCGCATTGAAATATTGCGGCAATATATAAGAAACTTGACCGACAATGTTAGATTTATTGTTGTTGTTAAATCCGCGAATAGAAACATCTTGAACTCTTTCGCTGATGCGATAGCTTTGCCCAAGAGTAAGTTCGAATTGTCCAAGTCGGTTAAACATTGCAGACTTTGCGCCATAACTAATTCTTTCACCTGCCTCATTCCTGTCATATCCCGCAATTCGGTCGTTGACGAACAAGTTGTTAACCGTAAGTTCAGAGTTGTTGCTGTCTTCGTTTGGCAGAGATAGATAATTTTTCTTGAATGATGATGAGACAAAATTAACCGTTGGCTCAAGCATCAAGGTATTCGATTTTGTTTTTTGAATTAACGGAAGGCGCCACATGGCTGAAAATTCTGGTTTATAATTTGATTGAGATTGTTTGTAGTCCGCGTGAGTTTCGCCAAATTTATAATTATTATCGAGAGAATAATAATCAATTGCAACTTTGCTGGTTAGGTCGATTAAGTTTCCATAAAAATTGAGCGGTATTTTCACACTCGGGTCAACAGTCAAGCGGCGATATTGCAAACCACTTTCGCGAGTTATTGTCGTAAAATTGGTTGATAAAGCATATTTTTCTTTAAAGAATAGTGATTTGCCGCTTTCCTTGTAATAGGTGATGGAGGGGAGAGCCCATTGCGCCTGTTTGGCTAGTGTTGATTCTAATTCTTGAAAGCGAATCGTTTTGACGCCCAAATATTCTCTGCCCTTGGTGTAGTCATAATTTATTTTTGACGTAGTGAAAGCATTGAAATCAAAGTTATAATCGCGAAGATAATCTCTGTCACCAATCGTGTGAATATTGTGTTTTACGCTTGAATTTTCAGTGAAAACCAAAGCGCCGCTGCTTCTAAAATCATAGCGATATTCTTTGTCTGTTCTTTTTACGACGGTCGTGTTGGTTTGTGTTCTTATTTCGTTGTTAGAAACCTCTAAGCTTGCCTTATATTCGCCATATTTTAAAATATGATAAACCTCATTTTTAATGGTGATTTGGTCGCTGTTTTTATATAATCTTGGCGTGACGGTTAAATCGATATTCGGTGCTACATCGACGAAATAAGGGATGTTGGCGCCAATGCCGAAGTTCGAGTTGTTAAGATAAGTCGGCGCTAGAAATCCACTTTTTCTTTCGCTGTTTTTCATAGGAACGCTTAAATATGGCGTATAAAAAACTGGAAAATTGTAAATTCTGACGATCCCATTTGTGGTTCTCATCACTTGTTTTTCTTGATCGATTGTTGTTTTGCTTGACTTGATCGATAATAAATCGAATAATTTTCCAGCATTTTCGTTATTTTGCACAATTTTATCGTTTGGACAAATTGAAAAAATTGGCTTTGTCAGAACGGTTATAAGACTGCTTTTCTTCTCAACTTTTCTCGATTTAAGATATGATCCGTCATTGAAAATTATGACGCTATCGGGGAAAGATCCTTGCGTGAAATCGTCTTTTATTTCGGCATAATTCGTTAATATTTTACCTATTTCAATGTCGGTGATTCTTACGTTTTCATAGGCCTTAATCCAGCCAGTGTTTTTATCGTAAGACATTCTTTCTGAAGTTGCTTTAGAAGGGCCGTTAACAACTTCTACATGGCCAATTGCGGTTATGATATTTTGGTCGCGATCTCCTTCAAGCGTGTCAGCTTTCAGAATGGTTTTTTCGTCTTCTCTGTTATATTTCGCTGTCGGACTAAAGATTGCATAACAATTTGAACTTGCCAGAATAAAAACAAATAAAAATTTTATGAAATAGCGCATCATTTTATGCTATGCTAATTTTTTTCAGTTTTGTTTTTTTGGCCCACAAAACAATAATCATTCTCGTAAGAATTATTGCGCAAAACATTGATGATAAAATTCCAATCGACAATGTGACGGCGAATCCTTTGACTGATCCGGTGCCAAATATATACAAAAATAATGCGATTATTAATGTTGTAATGTTTGAGTCAAGAATTGTGCGAAATGCTTGAGAGAAGCCATTTTCAAGTGATAAAAACACAGAATTTTTGCTTCGGAATTCTTCTTTAATTCTTTCGAAAATTAACACGTTAGCATCAACCGACATGCCCATTGTAAGTGCGATTCCGGCGATTCCGGGTAATGTTAGTGTTGCGCCAATAAGCGCCAAAATTGCTAAAATCATTGCGATGTTTACAAACATTGCAACAGACGCGATTAGGCCAAAAAACCCATAAAACATGACCATTAATATTGTAATCAAAAATAAGCTGATTATCGAGGCGAAAGCCCCGCTTTTTATTGAGTCAAAACCAAGAGACGGCCCGATTGACCTTTCTTCAATAATTTCAAGAGGGGCGGGAAGGGCGCCAGCTCTAAGCAACAAAGCCAAATCTGCCGCTTCTTTCGTGGTGAAATTTCCGGTGATTACTCCGCTTCCTTGGCTAATTGTCGTGTTAATTTTTGGCGCTGTGATTACTTTATTATCGAGGACGATGGCAAAAATTCTGCCGATATTTTCTGAGGTAATTTTGGCGAATTTTTTCGTTCCTGCTTGGTTAAGGCGGAAAGAAACAGCGGGAGCGCCTTCAAAATAGGTCGGGCTCGCGTCAACCAATAAATCTCCACTTAAAGCAACTTCTTTTTCGATGAAAAATATTCTGTCTTCTTCGCCAGAAACAGCCATAAGTCTTGGGTCGACTAATTGTGTTGTTGAGCCTTCTTTAAAAGTTTCGCCTGACACAAAATGAAAAGTCATCTTTGCTGTTTTGCCAAGTAAAAGTTTTATGTCGCTCGAGTTTTCGACGCCCGGAACCTGAAGCAAAATTCTTTTTTGGCCTTGAGCCTGAATGCTTGGTTCTTTGGTTCCAGATTCGTCAACTCTTCGTCTGATAATTTCTATTGATTGTGAAACGAGGTTTTTTCTGAGATTTTCAAGTTCTGACTTAGAAAAATAAACAGTAAGGCTGTTGCTGTTCTCGTCGATTTCTAAATTTTTGTTAATTTCGAAAATTGCTTTTTTCGCACCTTTTTTTTCTGTTTCACTATAAAATTCGATAACTATTTGGTTGCCAATCTGTTCTGCCGTGGCTCGAACTGATTCTTCCCTAAATTGATTTTTAATGTCGTCTTTAAGATTTTTTAATTTTTCTTGAATGTAATATTCGAAATTTGCTTCTAATAATAATTGCGATCCGCCGCGCAAATCAAGACCAAGATTGATTTTTTTGCCAGGTAGATATTTTGACAAAGAATCTTGGTTTTGAAAAAAAGAAGGTGCTGCAAAAAGAAAAGATGCGAAGCAGGCCAATAAGATTAGAGAAATTTTTATTTTCGAAAAATTTAACATTATTTTTTTGATTTTTTGTTGGGTTTTTCTTCTTTTTTATCAGCCAATTCTGCGACAAAGTTGCGTAGCATTTTTACAACAACTCCGCTAGAAATTTCGACTTCAACGATATTATCTTTTTTGTCGATTTCTCTGATAACGCCGATAATTCCGCTGTTGGTGATAACTTTGTCGCCAATTTTTAGTGCATTAACCAAAGTTTGGTGTTCTTTAATTTTCTTGCTTTGTGGTCTAATAATTAAAAAATATATAATTGCCAAAACTAAAATTAGTGGTGCAAAGCTAGCGATAGAAAATTCTGGTTGAATTTGTGTAGCGTCAATTTCTTGTGCTCTTACTTCTGAGATTAAAATTGTCATTTTGCGATATAATATAAGTTGATAAAATTTGCGAAGCCTAGATTATTTTTTGTCCGGTTGATTGCCAGTCTTTTAAGAAAGTTTCCAATCCTTTGTCAGTTAGTGGGTGAGAAACAAGCTGTTTTAAAACTTTTGCAGGAATTGTAGCAACATCAGCGCCCATTTTCGCAGAATTAACTATGTGCATTGGACTACGAATTGAGGCGACCAAAACTTGTGTTTTGAAGTTTGGATAATTGTTATAAATTGTGCAAATTTCTTCGATTAATCCAAGGCCTTCTTGACCAACATCGTCAAGTCTTCCGACGAATGGTGAAACGAAAGTCGCGCCAGCTTTTGCGGCCAAAATTGCTTGCGCGGCTGAAAAACAAAGTGTTACGTTGGTTTGAATTCCTTTGTCTGAGAAATATTTGCAAGCTTTTAGGCCGTCAATTGTCATCGGCAATTTTATGCAGACATTTTTGGCGATTTTGCTCAAAATTTCACCTTCTTTAATTATGGTTTCATAATCAATTGCAGCAACTTCGGCGCTTACGGGGCCCTCAACGATGTCGCAAATTTCTTTGATGATAGTTTTAAAATCGCGCCCAGCTTTAGCGATTAATGACGGGTTGGTTGTTACTCCGTCAAGCATTCCAAAGCTTGCAATTTCTTTAATTTCGTTAATATCAGCTGAATCTATAAAAAATTTCATAAAAATGTTAAATAGTTGTTAAAATTTAAGGTTCTTGCTATTATAATTGCTAAAACTGTGTAAATCAACATAAAATTTGCCGGTTTTGCATTTTAAAATATAAATAAAATTGAATGGAAAAGTTTTTTAGCGTTTTGCTTACATTGCCATTTAACGAGGGTTTTAGCTATAAAAGTTGCGATTTAACGATTGAGGTCGGCGATATTGTAAAAGTTCCGTTTGGAAAAAGATCGCTTTTTGGAGTTGTAATCGACAAGCTTAGTTTTGAAGAATTTAGCGCGAAAAACACGCTTGATTTAGCGAAAATAAAAGAGATTTCTTGCAAAAACAACCTGATAAAATTAGATGTAAAAATACTTGAATTTATTGACAAAATTGCAAGTTATAATTTAGCGCCAAAAGGCTTGGTCTTAAAGGCTTTTATCGGATTTTTAAATTCCGATAAAGTGAAAGATGAGAAGATCGCTAAAAGTTCTTTTTTACAAGAAATAAATGTTAAAAATTTTCAGTTAAAAAGCCTGTCGCAAAATCAACATGAAATTGCCAAAAAAATCGTTGAAGATTTTGAAAATAAAAGTAAAAATGTTGTTCTTATTGATGGCGTTACGGGCTCTGGAAAAACTGAAGTTTATTTTGAAGTAATCGCCCAAACCTTGAAAGAAAAAGATGCGCAAGTTTTGGTTATGTTGCCAGAAATTGCCCTTACAAGCCAAATAGTTTCGCGCTTTGAGGGTGTTTTTGGCTTTAAACCGGCCTTGTGGCATTCAAAAATTTCAAAAAAAGAGAAAAGAGATATTTTTTATGGAATCGCCAATAGTTCAGTCAAAGTCTTGATTGGTGCGCGTTCAAGCCTTTTGCTGCCTTTTAAAAATCTACGCCTAACTGTGGTTGATGAAGAACATGATTCTTCATATAAACAAGAAGAGATTTTTAACTTTAACGCTCGCGACATGGCGATTTTAAAGGCGCAAATCGATAAATCAAATGTCATTTTATCGTCGGCAACGCCATCTTTAGAGAGTTTTTATAACGCAAAAAGTGGTAAATATGGCTATTTTTCGCTTGGCGAGCAATTTAACCAAAAAATTAATGCCGTAAACATAATAGATTTAAAGCGCGAGAAGCTTAAAAAAGACAGTTTTATTTCGACGCAATTATTAGACGAATTAGCGAAAAATTTTGCCAAAAAACATCAGAGTTTGCTGTTTTTAAATCGCCGCGGATATTCTCCTATAACGCTTTGCAAGGCTTGTGGAGAAAAAGTGAATTGCCCCAATTGTTCATCATATTTGGTTCATCACAAAGCCTTAAAAAACTCAATTTGCCATTATTGCGGACATAATGAAAATTTTTCGTCAGATTGCAGAAAGTGCCTTGAAAAAAATTCAATTATAAATTTCGGAGTTGGTGTAGAGAAGCTTAAAGAGGAAGTTGAGGCTGTTTTTCCTGAGGCGAAAATTATGGTTGTGACAAGCGATAATTTGGCGAATTTTAAAGATGTTGAAAGTTTGGTTAAAAAAATCACAGAAAATGGTGTTGACATCATCATAGGAACGCAAATGATCGCCAAGGGCTATGATTTTCCGAATTTAACTATGGTTGGCGTCGTTGACGCCGATAGTGCCTTCTATTCGTCAGATTTGAAGTCTAGCGAGAAATCTTTTCAGCTTCTCAGCCAAGTTTTTGGAAGGGCGGGGCGTAAAGATCATCAGGGTAGAGTTTTTGTGCAAACTTACAACCCTGAAAATTTTATTTTAAAAAAACTTATTGCAAATGATAAAAATGGGTTTTATAACTTTGAGTTAGAAAATAGAAAAGCGTCAAATATGCCGCCTTTTGCAAAAATGGCCAATATTGTCGTGAATTCTCTACAGCAAGAAAAGGCTTTGAGAGCGGCGAAAGATATAGTAAAAAATGTTCCTTTTAGTGATAAAATAGAAGTCTTCGGACCAGCTCCGGCGCTTCTTTTTCGCTTAAGAAACAGATATTATTACAATATTTTTTTGAAGGTCGAAAGAAAAATTAACTTGCAGAAATTAATTTTAGATATTACAAATAGAGTTGACTTTTTAAATCAAGTTAGTGTAAAAATTGATATAGATCCACAATAAATTTATTAATTAAATTATTAAAATATGAAAAGCGTATTGAGTATGTTCAAAGTGAAAGACGCAGAAAATGAAGGCGCTACTACTCGCAACAGCAGCCTAGCTTCGCAAAATGATTTTCAAGATTTCGAAGATGATTTTTATGATGAAAGTGAAGATTCTTCTGGAGATGTTTTTGAAGATTTTACAAATAAAGTTCAATCTTTGCTTGACGAGGGCGCTATGGCTCTTGAAATTGCTGAAGAAAAAACTGCACAACTTGAAGAAGTTGAAGCTGGTTCTTCAAAATATAAAATGCTAGTTGAAGAAATCAAAATTGCTCAAGCTGACGCTAGACAAAATTTTGATGACGCTGAATTTTTGATTCAAAAAGCAAATGAAATTCTAGAAAATAACGCATAAGTTTATGACAAAAGAAACCTCTGATCAAAATTTTTCGCAAGATGTTCTTCAATCAAAGGTTGCGGTGTTGGTTGATTTTTGGGCTCCATGGTGCGGTCCTTGTCGTCAATTGTCTCCAATTATTGACGAAATCTCGAAAGAAACCGCGGGAAAATTTGAAGTTGTCAAATGTAATATTGATGAAAATCCGGAAGTTCCTTCAAAATATGGTGTTCGAAGCATTCCTACTTTGATGATTTTTAAAGACGGAAAAATGGTTGATACTAAAATTGGATCGTTGCCAAAAAGCGCTTTGAATGAATGGATTAAAAACAATCTCTAGTTTTTATCAAAACAAAGAGATCTTGCTTGAAAAATGCTACGAAAATTTCGTTTCTGCGCTTGGCTTTGTTCCTAAGTTTGGCGTGGAAATAGAATTTTATCTTATCGACAAAAACAAATCTGAAAAACTTTCCGACGATTTAAGAATTGATGAATTTATTGCTGCGTTTAAGCGCTATTTTGCATGTGATGAGCTGGTTTATGAAATTGAGAAAGAAAGAGGTCAGGGGCAAATCGAAGTTAAAATTGCTTATTCAAATAATCTTATTTTGGTTGCGCAAAAAATCGCGCAAATAAAAGAAATCGCGAAAAATATTGCCGACAAAATTGATTTGCTTGCGAATTTTGACGCGCAAATATTCGACGATGATTGCGGAAGTGCGCTGCAATTTAATTTTTCTTTACATGATTTTGAAGGTAAAAATTTGTTTGTTAAAAAAGACGAATTGTTTTTTTATTCAATTGCGGGAATGCTTGATTTTATTGATGAGATGATGATTTTTTGCGCACCAAATGAAAAAGATTATCGGCGTTTTGATGTTTCTTTAAATAAAAATTTGCATAAAAATGGAAAATTTTGCGCGCCCATAAATATAAGTTGTGGCGTTGATAACAGAACTTCGGCGGTTAGATTTTTCAGCGGAAATTCTGATCAAAAAAAATATTCTGTCGAGAAATTTTTCGTCAAAGATAAATCTCAAAATAGAATAGAATTTCGTGTTGCCAGTTCGAATTGTGAGCCTAGATTAGTCATGTCGTCGCTGTTATTTGCGGTTTATTTCGCGATTAAAAATTCTCTAAAACTAGAAGATAATTTGTTGATTTATGGCAATGCTTTTGACGAGCAATATAATTTGCCTGAGTTTGTTAAGAATTTAGATGGCGCTCGAGAATGCTTTGAAAACAGCAGATTGCGCCAATTTCTTGTGAAAATTTAAGCGCAAAATCTACCAGCGAGAAGGTCGGTTGTTGATTTTTTCGACGACATTATTTGGCAAAAGCGCATAATATTGGCCGCTGAAAGCCATTGAAGAGGCTTTATCTTCTGCCTCAAGGCCATAGCCGAAAAATATATCGCCGCGCACAACTCCTTTGATTGCTGAACCTGTATCTTGCGCGATGAATAATTTATTGTAATCTTTTCCGCCGACTTTTGTTTCAAGCCAAAGTGGCATTCCGTATGGAATTATATCACTGTCAACCGCAAGAGAATGTTCGGCGGTGAGCTCAACCCCTTGTCCGCCAGTGACAAATTCATCAGCTGAGGTTTTGAAGAAAATGTATGAGGCATTGAAATTCATGGCTTCGCGCGCTTCTTTCGGATTTTCTTTGAGCCATTTTTTAATATTTTGCGCTGAAATTTCGTTTGGTTTCAGAAGTTTATTATCGAGTAAATAATTTGAAATTGCAGAAAATGGTAAATTATTTTTCGCCGCAAAGGCTACTCTGACAACGCTTCCGCTTGGCAGCTTTATTCGGCCTGATCCTTGAATGTGCATAAAAAATAATTCGACTTCGTCATCAACATAGAAAAGTTCAAGGCCTTTATTTTCAAG
>CAMCFD010000003.1 GCA_945874115.1 Rickettsia typhi
GGTAAAACAACTCTAACTGCTGCTATTACAACCTATTTGTCAAAATCAGGTATGGCAGAAAAAAGAGGATATGATCAAATTGACGCTGCTCCAGAAGAAAAAGAGCGTGGTATTACAATCAATACTGCTCACGTTGAATATGAAACTACAAAAAGACACTACGCTCACGTAGACTGTCCAGGTCACGCCGATTATGTTAAAAACATGATTACTGGTGCTGCACAAATGGATGGCGCAATCCTTGTTGTTTCTGCTGCTGATGGTCCAATGCCACAAACTCGTGAACACATTCTTCTTGCTAAACAAGTTGGTGTTCCATCAATCGTAGTTTTCTTAAACAAAGTTGACCAAGTTGAAGATGCTGAGCTTCTTGAGCTTGTTGAAATGGAAGTTCGCGAACTTCTAACTTCTTATCAATTCCCTGGTGACACAATCCCTATCATTAAAGGATCGGCTCTTAAAGCTCTTGAAGGCGAAGATTCTGATATCGGTGAAAAATCAATGCAGGCTCTTATGGATGCTGTTGACGCTTACATCCCAGAACCAAAACGCCCAGTTGACCAACCATTCTTGATGCCAATTGAAGACGTATTCTCAATTTCTGGTCGCGGAACAGTTGTTACTGGAAGAATCGAACGCGGTATTGTTAAAATCAACGAAGAGCTTGAAATTGTTGGTATCAAAGCTACTCAAAAAACAATCTGTACTGGTATCGAAATGTTCAGAAAGCTTCTTGATGAAGGTCGCGCTGGTGATAACGCTGGTGTCCTTTTACGTGGAACTAAAAAAGAAGATGTTGAGCGCGGTCAAGTTCTTTGCAAACCAGGTTCAATCACTCCTCACACTACTTTCGAAGCCGAAGTTTATATCTTAACTAAAGAAGAAGGTGGACGTCACACTCCATTCTTCAAAAACTATCGCCCACAATTCTACTTCAGAACAACAGACGTTACTGGTTCAGTATCTCTTCCTGAAGGAACAGAAATGGTTATGCCTGGAGACAACATCAAATTGCACGTTGAACTAATCAACCCAATTGCGATGGAAGAAGGCTTACGCTTCGCTATCCGTGAAGGCGGAAGAACTGTTGGTGCTGGTGTTGTTGCGAAGATTTTGAAATAGTTTAGGTTTATCGCAGGCTGTTAAATCAGCCTCGCTAGTTTTAAGTTTTTGAATAGTGGGTTAAGTCCCTCAAGGTTTATTTTATAAAAGCGTGTAAATCCAGAATGATTTATACAAGTAATAAAATTATGAAAAAAGAAAATATAAAAATAACTCTAGAATCGTTTGATAACAAAGTGCTTGATAAGGCTATGTTTGAAATCATTAGTACCGTAAGACGTACTGGTGCTGGCATTAAAGGCCCGATTCCTTTGCCAACTAAAATCAAGAAATTCACTGTAATCAGAGGTCCTCACGTTGATAAGGACTCAAGAGAGCAGTTTGAAATAAGATCATCAAAAAGATTGTTGATTATTGCTCCTACAGCGCAAACAGTCGATGCTTTGATGAAACTCAGCCTTTCTGCTGGTGTAAACATCAAAATTGCACTAAACGGTACCAAAAATTAGAAAGTTTTGAAACAAATTTAAAAATATGTTAGAATTAATTGGAAAAAAAATCGGTATGAGTCACCTCTTCAATGAAGAAGGTGTTGTTTCTCCTATTACCTTTATTAAGCTTTATGATAATTGTGTTGTTGACCTAAAAATCAACGCAGAAAAAGACTTTGACAGTCTTACTTTGGCTTTCAAAAAAGTTGAAGGTAAAAAAATCAACAAAGCACAAATTGGTCATTTTAATAAAAATTCAGTTCCTCTACACAAGAAAATCAAAGAATCTCGTGTAAAAAAAGGTCTTGAATATAAAACTAACGATTCAATCGCAATTGATTCTGTTATAAAAGAAGGCGACCTGATCAATATTAGTGGAATTTCTACTGGTAAAGGTTTTGCCGGTGTTATGAAAAGACACAATTTCGCTGGCTTAGAAGCTTCGCACGGTGTTTCAGTTTCGCATCGTTCACATGGTTCAACTGGTCAAAGACAAGATCCGGGTAAAGTTTTCAAAAACAAGAAAATGGCCGGACATATGGGTGTCGATAAAATTACTGTAAAAAACCTAAAAGTTCTAATAATTGACAAAGAAAACTCACTAATCGGTATTAAAGGTGCCGTTCCTGGCTTCGCCGGAAGTGATGTTATTGTTAAAATTGCTAAGATTTAAAATAAAAAATATGACTTCGATTGCATTAAAAACAATAAATTTCGAAAGCGGCGCCATTGATGGCAAAGCAGTAGAATTTAAATTTGACGGTGAACTTCAAGCTGAAAGCGCAAAAAATCTTGCCTACACTGTAAGATGGCAACTTGCCAGAAGAAGAGCCGGAACTGCCAAAGTGAAAACTATGGCCGAAATTTCAGGAACTACGGCTAAGCCACACAAACAAAAAGGTACAGGTAGTGCTCGTCAAGGTTCAAAAAGATCAGTGCAATTCGTCGGCGGTAGAACTTGCCACGGACCAGTTCCGCGTTCTTTCGATTTTGCGATTCCTAAAAAAATCGTTAAAAAAGCTCTTTCAGACGCTTTGAAAATCAAATTGCAAGAAAATAAAATCATTTTGTTTTCTGAAGTTGAAAATAACGCAATGAAAACAGCAAAATTGAATTCAGTTTTGCAAAAAAATAATTTTTTAAGCGTGTTAATCGTGTTTGACTCAACTGCTAAAAACACTGAATCATTGATTCGCGCAGCTTCTAATCTTAAAAATGTTAAGACATTAGACGCAAAAGCAATAAATGTTTACGATATTTTAAAATTCGACCAAATCATCGTCGATAGCAAAATTTTCGCAAGCAATATTTTAACAGCATTATAATATATTTTTATGTTGAATTACGACAAAATTAAAGGTTTGATCTATACTGAGAAATCAAACAAACAGCTTGCTGAAAACAATAAATATTGTTTCGAAGTTGATACTTCTTGCAATAAAAAAGAAGTTGCTTCATTGATCAAAAAGTTTTTTGGTGTTGAAGTTGTGAAAGTTAATATCGCTAATGTCCGCTCTGAAACTACTAGATTTAAAGGTGTTGAAGGCAAAACAAAAGCTAGAAAAAAAGCGATTATAACTTTGAAAGAAGGTCAATCGATTAAGTTTGATTAAATTAGTTGGACAAACTTATGATTATTCATAAGTAGGGATAAGATTCAAATCTTACCCATGTTAGTAAATTGTAGAAAATGGGATTTTCCATTAAAATAAAGTAAAAGAAGATTAAATATGTCTTTAAAACATTATAAGCCAGTTACACCGTCTCTTAGAGAATTGATTACAATCGACAGAACCGGCCTTTGGAAAGGCTCTCCGTTGAAAATGCTTACTACTAAAGCTGGTGAAAAAGCTGGTCGTAACAACATCGGACACATTACTGTAAGGCATAAATCTGCTGGTCATAAAAAATCATACAGAATTATCGATTTCAAACGTGATAAATATGATGTAGAAGCGGTTGTTGAAAGAATCGAATATGATCCAAACCGCACTGCTTTTATCGCGCTTTTAAAATATACCGATGGCGTGTTTTCTTACATTATTGCACCAAACAAGCTTGTTGCGGGCGAAAAAATTATGTCATCAAGAAGCTTGATCGACATCAAAACTGGCAATGCAATGCCACTTGCGATCATTCCAATTGGTACAATAATTCATAATATTGAATTAAAACCAGGTTGTGGTGGTGCTGTTTCTCGCTCTGCGGGAACTTACGCCCAATTGGTAGGAAAGGATGGCGGATATGCTTTGGCTAAATTACAATCAGGTGAAATCAGACTTTTCTCACTTGAGTGCATGGCAACAATTGGAACTGTTTCTAACCTTGACAATAAAAATATCGTCATCGGTAAAGCCGGTCGTTCAAGATGGCTTGGAATCAGACCAACCGTGCGTGGTGTTGTTATGAACCCTGTAGATCACCCTCATGGTGGTGGTGAAGGTAAAACTTCTGGTGGTAGACACCCTGTTTCGCCGACTGGTAAGTCAGCAAAAGGTAAAATTACTAGAAAAAGAAATAAGCCGTCAAACCGCTTCATTTCTAAGTCAAGACGTTCAAAATAGTTATTTTGAAAGTTGGGTTTATGTTATTAGTGTTAAAAATCCTTGCTTTTTAGCAAGAAAAAGTTAAAATATATTTATTATGCCTAGATCAACATGGAAAGTGCCTTTTGTAGATGGATATCTTATAAAAAAGGCTCGCGATTATGTAAATTCTTCAAAAAAACAGATCATTAAAACATGGTCTAGAAGATCCGTTATTTTGCCACAATTTATTGGCATTAATTTTGCTGTTCACAATGGCAAAAAATTTGTTTCTGTTTCAGTGACCGAAGGTATGGTTGGTCATAAATTCGGAGAATTCGCTCCAACCAGAACGTTCTACGGTCATGGTGGCGCTGATAAAACAGTTAAAAAAGATACAGTTAAAAAAGATAAATAATTATGAGTGAAAAAATTGCTATTGCATATTTAAAAGCAGTAAAGTCGAGCCCACTAAAAGTAATGAAAGTTACTGGTGCGATCAAAAATATGCCAGTTTCAAGAGCGCTTGACGTTTTGAAATTCAGTAAGCTTAAGCTTGCGCCAATTGTTAGAGGTTTGGTTTATTCTGCGATGTCAAATGCTGAAAACAACCATAATCTTGATGTTGATAATCTTTACATCCAAAGAATCGACGTTGGTCGCGCCTTTGCATTAAAAAGATTCGCGGCAAGAGGTCGCGGTAAATCAAGCAGAATTTTGAAAACCTTCAGTAACATTCGCGTAGTTTTGGCCGAAAAAGCAGCCGAAGACGCTTCTGTTGCGAAAGTAAAAAAAGCTAGCAAAAAGACTGATTCTAAGCAACAAGTCGGCGAAAAGAAAGCTGATTTAGCTAAAAAAACAGTTAAAAAAAGCGACAGTAAAGAAACTAAAGTAAAAGAATAATAAACGGAGCAACAATATGGGTCAAAAGGTTAATCCAGTAGGTTTTAGACTTCTCAACAGTAAGAATTGGGAATCTGTCTGGTATGATAACAAAAACTATGCTAAAAAACTGATTAGCGATATTCAAATCAGAAGTTTTATCAAGAAAAATTACGCGCATTGCGGAATTGGCAGCGTCACGATTGAGCGCCCTTCTGATAAAATCATTTTGGTTATCAAAACTTCAAAACCAGGTGTTTTGATCGGTAAAAAAGGTTCTGATATTGAAAAAATTAACCAGTCTATTGAAAAAATTGCTGGATCAAAAGTAGAAGTTAAAATTGTTGAAATTGACAAGCCTGACATCAACGCTTCTCTAGTTGCGCAAAATATCGCGAAACAATTAGAAAACCGTGCAGCTTTCAAGAAAGTTATGAAAAAATCGATGCAGTCAGCGATGAAATTCGGTGCACTTGGAATCAAAGTCAGTGTTGCTGGAAGATTGGGTGGCGCTGAAATTGCGAGAACTGAATGGTATAAAGAAGGTTCAGTACCTCTTCATACTTTACGTTGCAATATTGATTATGCAATCGCAAACGCTTACACAACTTATGGTGTGATTGGTGTTAAAGTTTGGATTTACAAAGGTCTTGTTGAAAAAAGAACTAAAGCTAATTAATTAAGTAAAAAATGTTAACTCCTGCAAAAACAAAATATCGTAAGGCGCAAAAAGGTGGCAAGAAAATTCTTGGCTTCACCTCTTCTGGGCACAGCCTTGCATATGGTTCATCTGGTTTGAAAGCTTTAGAGCCTGGAAAGCTTACTTCAAAACAAATTGAATCAGCAAGAAAAGTAATTACGCGCTACATGAAGCGTACCGGTAAGCTTTGGATTATGGTTTTTCCTCATACTCCAATCACTAAAAAGCCAGCCGAGGTTCGAATGGGAAGTGGTAAAGGTAACGTTGAATATTACGTTGCTAAAATCAAACCAGGAAGAATTATTTTCGAGGTTGATGGAATTGAAGACGCAGAAGCAAGAATTGCTCTTGAAAAAGCTGCGGCAAAATTACCATTTAAAAGTAAAATTGTGAATTTAGTATAAAATTATGTCAAAAAAAGAAGAAAAAAAGTCAATAATGACTGATGTCGCTAATTTAAAAAAAGAGCTTATGATGATTAGAATCAAAGCTTCTTCGGGAGATGCGATTGCTTTGAAAGACTACAGAATTAAGAAAAAAGAGATCGCAAGGCTTTTTACGAAAATTAACGATAAAAAAACTGTTCAAAAATAAATATGAAAGTAAAAGTTTTAAACATAATTGATGACAAAACCTTTAAGGCATTGTCTACGAGCTATCAAAAGCATCCTAAATATGGAAAATATATCACGGTGCACAAAAAATATTTGGTTGATTCTGGCTCGAAAAAAGTTGAGGTTGGACAAGAAGTTGAAATTATTAGCTCTAGACCAATTTCTAAAAGAAAAAGATGGGCTTTAGTATAGCTCATAATTTGTATAAATTTGAGTAAGGCTGGGTTTTTTTAGTCCTTACAAATAAAGGATAAAAGTAAAAGAGAGATTTTATGATTCAAATGAGAACAAGCTTAGTGGTCGCTGATAATTCAGGTGCTAAAACCGCTAGATGTGTAAAAATTTTAGGGGGCAGTGATCACATGATTACTGGCGTTGGCCAAATTATCGTTGCTTCAATTACTAGCGTAATTCCGGGTGCGAAAGTTAAAAAAGGTCAAGTTGTTAAAGCTTTGGTTGTTAGAACAAGAAGCAAAATTACTCGTCCTGACGGAAGTTTTGTTAAATTTGACGATAATGCTATCGTTTTGATTGACAAAGACGGCGAACCGATTGCGACTCGTGTTTTTGGTCCAGTTTCTCGCGAAGTTAGACAAAATAACTTCTTAAAGATCGCTTCATTGGCGTCTGAAGTATTGTAAGATTTTTTAAAAAACACGTTTGTGTTTGTAAAATTTGATAGGTTATAAATAAAAAAATATGCAAAAATTTAAAAAAGGTGATCAAGTTATAGTTCTTTCTGGCTCAAGCAGAAAAAAAACTGGTAAAATCTTGTCTGTAAAAGGCGAGAAAGTTACAGTGGAAGGTGTAAATATTGCAACAATCCACCAAAAACCAACTTCACAAGAGCCTGGAAAAATTGTAAAATTGGAAAAACCAATCCACATTTCAAATATAGCTCATTTTGAAAATGGTAAACCAGTTAAAGTAAAGTTCGTAATTGAAGCTGGTGAAGGCAAGATTTTCACTAGAAAATCGCGCGTTTCTAAAAAATCGGGCAAAAAAATAGGATAGTAAATTTTGACAAAAATGCAAACATTAACAGAAAAATTATACAAAGATTCAGTTGCTGATATAAAACAAAAATTTGCGTACAGCAACGCTATGTCGGTTCCGCGCTTGAAAATGATCAGCTTAAACGTTGGTATTAAAAGTGCTGATTCGGACAATAAATTCTTGTCATACTTACAAACTCAGCTTTCAAATATTGCTGGGCAAAAAGCGGTTTTGACTAAATCGAAAAAAGCGATTTCGACTTTTAAGCTTCGCGAAAATATGCCGATTGGCTGTCGCGTTACTTTGAGAGGGAAAAAAATGTATCAATTCTTAGACAAATTGGTTAACATCGCTCTTCCGAGAATTAGAGATTTCCGCGGTCTTTCTGCGAAAGGCTTTAACCAAAAATCTCACTACAGCTTTGGCGTTAAAGAGCACACAATATTTCTTGAGGTCGATCTTGACAACGTCCTTAAAGTTTTCGGTATGAACATCAATATTGTTACGACCGCAAAAACAAAAGAAGAAGCTCTATATTTGCTTAAAAAGATTAACTTTCCAATTAAATAGTTTTAGAATATGGCAAAAAAATGCTTAAAAATTAGAAATGAAAAAAGACAAAAATTGTCTTTGATTCATAAAACAAAAAGACAAAATCTTTTGGAAGCCACAAAGAATGTTGAATTATCTTTCGAAGAAAGATTAAATGCACAACAAAAACTTTCTGAAATGCCAAGAGACGGTTCTGTTGCTAGATACAGAAACAGATGCAGCTTGACAGGAAGACCGAGAGGAAATCTTAGAAAATTTAAGATGTCAAGAATTGCAGTTAGAGAATTGGCTTCATTTGGTCAAATCCCCGGCTTAGTTAAATCAAGCTGGTAAGATAGTTTCTCATTTTAATATGAGATATAAGAATAATTATTAACAAATATTGATTTATAAATGTCATTTAATCATCCGGTTTCAGACTTAGTTACGAGAATTAGAAATGGCTGCTTGGCCAACAGAGCGACTATAAGTGCGCCTGTTTCAAAACTAAGAGAAGCTATTCTTCACCTTCTAAAAGAAGAAGGTTTCATTCTTAGCTACAGTAAAGTTAAAGAAGAAGGTAAAATTGAAAGATTTGATATTCACTTGAAATATCATCTTGACAGAGCTGTTATCAACGAAATCTCAGTTGTTTCTAAGCCAGGAAGAAGAGTTTATACAAATTGTGACAAAATTCCAGTTGCTAATAATGGTCTTGGCGTCGTGATTCTTTCAACTTCGCAAGGTGTAGTCACTGATAATACGGCCCGAGAAAAGAAATTGGGTGGCGAAATATTACTTACAATATTTTAATTAAATAATATGTCTAGAGTAGGAAAATTACCAGTTGTAGTTCCGGATAGCGTTAAAGTTGCCATTAGTGGCAGCGTTATAACCTTCGACAACGGTAAAATAAAAAGAGAATACGAAGTAAGCAAAGGTGTAAAAATTACCTTTGAAAACAAAGAAATAAAATTAGAGGCGATTGACAAAAAAACCCCTAAAATTTCGATGTTCGTTGGCATGAATAGAAGCAATATCAACAACATCATTAAAGGTTTGGTTACTCCGTTCAAAACAATTTTGGAAATCAACGGCGTTGGTTATAAAGCTTTAGTTGATAAAAACCTTCTTGTTCTTGATTTGGGTTATAGTCATGAAATAGTTTATTCATTGCCAAAAGGAATTACTGCGGCATTTGAAAAACCGAATTTAATCACAATCTCTGGTAATGATGGAGTATTAGTTGGTCAGATCGCTGCCGAAATTATTTCTTTTAGAAAGCCTGAGCCTTACAAAGGTAAAGGTGTGAAAGTTGCTGGTAAAGCAATTTTACGCAAAGAAGGTAAGAAAAAATAGTAAAAAAATATGCTAAATAACTATCAAAGAAGAAAATTCAGAGTTCGCTCTAAAATTGCCAAGCACAACAAAACATCGCGTCCGCGTATCGTTGTTTCTAGGTCAAACAAAAATTTTCACGCACAATTAATCAATATTGAAGGCAAAGTTCTTTGTGCTTTCTCAACTGTTAATTTTGAAGACAATAAAAAAGTAAGCGGAATTGAAAAAGCCAAAATTGTTGGTAAAAAATTCGCTGAATTATGTCTAAAAGGTGGGGCGAAAGAAGTTGTTTTCGATAAAGGTGCATACATTTATAGCGGTCGTGTTAAAGCTATGGCTGAAGCGTGTCGCGAAGCTGGATTGCAGTTTTAATAAATAAAAAACCGATATATTTTGGTCATTGAAGGCTGATATATTGGTGTTATTACAAAAAATATAAATTATATTAAATTATAATGTCAAAGCAAGCTAAAAATAGTAATAGTGATATCGTCGAAAGATTAATTTCGATCAACAAAGTTTCGAAAACTGTAAAAGGTGGTAAAAACCTTTCTTTCTCAGCTTTAGTTGTTGTCGGTGACAAAAACGGCAAAGTTGGATTCGGAAAAGGAAACGCCGTTGAAGTGACTGATGCGAAAAATAAAGCTTTCGAAGCAGCAAAAAAAGCAATGACGAAAATTTCTCTAAAAGAAGGAAGAACAATTCATCATGATAGTTATGGACAGTTTTGTTCTGCGAAGGTTTACTTAAGATCAGCTCCTGCGGGTACTGGCGTTATCGCTGGCGGACCTATGCGCGCAATTTTCGAATGTGTTGGAATTAACGACGTGGTTGCAAAATCAGTAGGAACTTCAAATCCTTATAACATGGTTGCAGCTACTTTCCTTGCTTTGGAAAAGTTGGTTTCTCCTAAAATTATCGCCGAAAGAAGATCTAAAGAAATTTCTGAAATTGTAAAAAGAAGAAATAATGCTTTGGGTGTTTCTACGAAATCTCCTGAAAAAGAAGGCGTTAAAGTTTCAGAAAACTCAGAAGTAAAAACTGAAGTTAAAGAAGTAAAAAAATCTAAAAAAGAAAATAAAAGATAATTATGTCTATATCACTAAATATTTTTTTAAATAAAAAAATTGTCGTAAAACAAATTAGAAGCCAATCAAAACTTGGTCGCAAGCAAAATGCTTGTCTAATCGGGCTTGGTTTGCGCGGTATTGATTCAACTTCTAATCTTATGGCGTCGCCAGATGTTTTAGGAATGGTTAGAAAAGTTAGCCATATTATCGAAGTTAAATTGGCGTAAAATTGACTAATGTCAGTTTTGTTCACTAGTGTTTAGAGGTTTGCTCCTCATTATAAAATAAAAAATATGTCTGAAAATTTAAATAAATTGCCGAAAATTAAAACTCAATACAGAACGCGAGTCGGTCGCGGTATTGGTTCTGGCAAAGGTAAAACTTCTGGTCGTGGTGTGAAAGGTCAAAAAGCCCGCACAGGTCACTCTTCAGTTAGAGGTTTTGAAGGTGGTCAAACTCCAATCCACATGCGCCTTCCTAAAAGAGGTTTTAAGAATGTATTGCGTAAAGAATATGAAGTTGTCAATATCAAAGATGTTGTGCGCTTGATTGAGTCTAAAAAAATTGATGTTAGTCAAGAATTAAACAAAGAAAAATTGCAAGAAGTTGGTTTGATTAAAAACGCTAGATCTCAAGTAAAATTAATCATGACAAACAAAGAATTAACTTTACCAAAAGTTAAAATTGTTGTCGATAAATATTCTGCAAAAGCTAAATCTTTTGCTTAGTTTAAAGGGCGCCATAAAAAGCGCCTTTTAAATTTTAATTTGCTTCAAAATTGCGAAACTTAATTTTAGTCTCGCCGATGTTAAAAAAAGAAATTCAAATCTTCAATAAGAAATAAAGTGCCAGAAAAAAATAATTCAGACCTAAAAAAACGAATTTTATTTACACTAGCAATTCTTCTTGTCTATCGTTTCGGTACATTTGTTCCAATTCCAGGAATCGACATTGCGGTTCTCAAAAGTTTTTTCTCAAGCGATAAAGCTAATTTCTTCGGAATGATAAATCTTTTCTCAGGCGGCGCTCTTGAAAGAATGAGTATTTTTGCTCTAAATATCATGCCATACATCACTGCTTCAATCATTATGCAATTGATGACATCAATGTATAAAGGCCTTGCTGAGCTTAAAAAAGATGGAGAACATGGCCGCGCAAAAATTAACCAATATACTCGATATTTAACTATAGTTTTGGCTTTTTTCCAATCGCTTGGTGTCTATTATGCTTTGTCGAATGCTCAAGGTAACGTCTTTATTTCTGATTCGCAAATTTTTCTTTACACAACTTGCGTCAGTTTAGTTGGCGGCACAGTAATGTTGATGTGGTTTGGTGAAAGAATTACGACTTCGGGAATTGGTAACGGAATTTCTCTGATAATTTTCGTTGGAATTGTTTCTTCGCTTCCGTCAACAATCGCGCAAATCTTTGATTTATCACGCACCGGAGTTTATTCTTGGTTCGCGTTAATTTTATTCCTTGTGGTTTTGGTCGCGTTTTTTATGTTTATTTGCTTCGTTGAAAAAACCCACAAACGTATCAAAATTCAATATCCAAACGCTTCTCTAATGAGATCATCTGGAATGCAAGATTCTTCATTTTTGCCTCTAAAAGTCAATGTTTCTGGCGTAATTCCGCCAATTTTTGCAAGCTCGGTTCTTATGTTTCCATCGGCTTTTGTCCAATTTAGTGGCATCGAGGGCGGCTTCTTGACGGCGGCTTTGGCGCGCGGCGGCTCAATTTATTTAGCGCTTTTCGCGGGATTAATTTTATTCTTCTCTTATTTTTATTCATCAATCGTTTTCAACAGCGAAGATGTCTCAAATAACCTCAAAAAAAGCAACTGCTTTATACTTGGCGTAAGGCCTGGTTCTAGCACTGCGGAATATCTCAATAAAATCGTTTTGCGACTAACCTTAATTGGTGCAATTTATTTAATCGTAATTTGTATTGTTCCCGAAATTTTGGTCACCAAATATTCAATTCCGCTTACAATCGGCGGCACAGGAATTCTAATTATGGTTAACGTAGTTCTTGACCTTATAAACCAAATTCAATCACATTTATTTTCGTCAAAATATAGTGGCGATAAGCAAAAAAGAAGAAGAGTAAAAATTAGATAAATTTTATAAAACGAGTTGCCGAAAAGCTTCTCCTAAAATAAACGAAATGAGAAATATTATTTTGCTCGGACCCCCTGGTTCAGGAAAAGGAACGCAAGCAATTGAAATGTCAAAAGCACTAAAAATTCCAGCACTTTCTACCGGAGACGCTTTGCGCGCCGAAGTTAAAGCTGAAAGTGAAATTGGTAAATTGGCAAAATCTTATATGGATTCAGGAAAACTGGTTCCGGACGAAGTTGTTCTTGATATCGTAAAAAATCGCGTTACCCAAAGTGATTGCCAAAATGGCTTTATTTTGGACGGATTTCCAAGAAATATTTCTCAAGGAAATATGCTTGAAAATGCACTAAATTCGATTGATAAAAAGATTGATGTTGTCTTAAATTTTGAAATTTCGAACGAAGAAGTTGTAAAAAGAATTTCGGGGCGCTTTTTTTGCAAAAAATGTGGCGCAATTTATAATAAATATTTCAAAAAGCCTTTAAAAGAAGGCGTTTGCGATGCTTGTGGCTCTGTCGAATTCATCAACAGAAGCGACGACAAAGAGGAAGTTATTCTTGACAGGCTTAAAATCTATCATGAAGAAACGGCGAAATTAATTGAATTTTATCAAAAAAAAGACTTGATTTATTCTTTTAATGCTGTAAAATCTAGTGCCCTTCTTTTAGAAGAATTGCTAGAGGTGATAAAAAAACAGGGTAAATTATAACAATTAATTATTTAAAAAAGTGGCTAGGATTGCAGGTATAAACATTCCAAAAGAGAAAAGATTTATCATCTCTTTAACTTACATTTATGGTATCGGCAGCACGACTGCTGCGAAAATTTGTGCGAAATTAAAAATCGACACTAAATTGAGAACCAATCAAGTTCCTGAAGAAAAATTGTCGCAAGTTCGCGCACTTCTTGAAAAAGAATTTCCAGTTCTTGAAGGTGACTTAAGAAGAAAAGTTTCTTCTGACATCAAAAGATTGGTTGACCTTGGCTGCTACCGTGGTATTAGACACGTCAAAAAGCTTCCAGTTCGCGGTCAAAGAACGCACACCAATGCTAAAACCCGTAAGGGAAGAGGCGTTGCGATTGCAAACAAGAAAAAAGCAGTTAAATAATTTTTAAGTAAAATATGACAAAATATAGCGGTAAAAAAACAGCGACCAAAAAGAAAAAAACCATTGCCTCTGGCATAGTTCATATCTACGCTAGTTTCAACAACACCATCATCTCAATCACTGATTTGCAAGGTAACGTAATTTGCTGGTCTTCGGCTGGTAAGCACGGCTTCAAAGGCTCAAGAAAAGCTACTCCTTACGCGGCTCAGGTTGCGACTCAAAGTGTGATCACGGCGGCAAAAAATTTCGGCCTTACTACAGTAAGCGTTGAAGTTATCGGACCCGGCGTCGGCAGAGAAGCTTCACTGCGCGCGATTCAAGCGGCTGGAATGAACACTACTATGATCGTTGATAAAACTTATCACCCTCATAATGGTTGCAGACCAGCAAAAAGAAGAAGAGTCTAAGATTCTTTGCGGCTTAAAGCCTTGATTTTATTAGCAAGTTCTTAAAATAAAAAAATAAAAAATATGACAATTTTAAAAGAAAATTGGCGCGATTTAACAAAACCAACATCAGTTGTTACTAAAGAAGGTAATGATGATGCGAAAAAGTCAACCATTGTTATGGAAGCTTTCGAAAGAGGTTTTGGAAACACTTTAGGAAACGCTCTAAGAAGAGTTTTGCTTTCTTCACTAACTGGTTTTGCTGTTACTTCAGTGAAAATCGAAAATGCTTTGCATGAATATGGTGCAATTGACGGCGTGAAAGAAGACGTTATCGACATTATCATGAACATCAAATCTTTGGCAATCACTAAAGATAGCGCGTCTCCTTGCGTGTTGAAGCTTTCTGCGAATAAAGCTGGTCCAGTTTATGCTGGTTCAATCGAGCTTCCTGCTGGCGTTGATATCGCTAACAAAGATTTATTGATTTGCACTTTGTCACAAGGTGGAAAAGTCAATATCCAGATGAATGTTGAGTCGGGTAAAGGTTATATCACTGCTGATCAAAACAAAAAGAGCGACCAGTCAATTGGCACGATCGCAATCGATGCTTTATTTTCTCCAGTTAAGAAAGTGGCTTATAAAGTTGAAAATGCTCGTGTTGGCCAAATTACTGACTTTGACAAATTGATCATGGAAATTGAAACTAACGGTTCAATTACTCCGCGCGATTCTCTTGGTGTTGCGGCGAAAATTTTGCAAGAACAGCTTCAAGTTTTTGTTAATTTCGATGTTGCAAAAATCGATGCTCCAGTTATTAAAGAAATCGATGATGAGCCTAGACTTAACAAGAATTTGCTTAAAACAATTGATGAATTAGAGCTTTCGGTTCGTTCTTACAATTGCTTGAAAAATGAAAACATCATTTATGTTGGCGATTTAGTCACGAAAAGCGAAGCAGAAATGCTTAAAACAGCGAATTTTGGAAGAAAATCTTTGAATGAATTAAAAGATAATCTTAAAAATATGGGACTTGGTTTTGGCATGAAATTGCCTGACTGGCCTCCAAAAAACTTGGACGATCTTTTGAAAATAAAGAATAAAGAGTTGGTATAGTTTGTAAATAAGCTTAAACAAGCTTATTTTTGTAAAAATGGCAGATAGCCAATAAATTTTAAAAATATGTTACATAGAATTAAAGGCAGAAAATTAGGCAGAAATACTGCTCACAGAAAAGCTCTATTGCGCAATTTGTCGCTTGCATTTTTGCAGCACGAATTCATCAAAACTACTTTGCCAAAAGCCAAAGAAATGCGTCCTTTTGTCGAAAAAATCTTGACTTTAGCTAAAAAAGACAGTCTTGCTAACCGCAGATTGGCAATTTCAATCCTTGGAAATCAAGAAATCGTTGATAGATTATTTAAAAATATCGCACCAAGAATTGCTAATAGAAATGGTGGTTATATCAGAATCTTGAAATGCGGTTTTAGAACTGGCGACAAAGCTGATATGGCGATCGTAGAAATGGTTGACAGAGTTGTTGTTGAAGAAGCAGCAAAAGCTGAATAATTTTAGGATATTGACGTTTTTTAATGTTGATAAAATCAAAGAAAGTTGTGCTTTAATGTATAAATTTAAGAAATTTATACAAAACTAAACGGTATAGATAAAAAGAAATATATGAAAAAATTAATTCAAGAATTCGAAAAACAGCAAGTTGAAAAAATCGCTGCGACAAGAAATGCTTTGCCAAAATTTAAAGTTGGCGACAGCGTTATTGTAAAATATAAAATTACTGAGGGCGCAAATACTCGTCTTCAAGCCTTTCAAGGTGTCGTTATAGCAAAAGCTAAAGATTTTAGCAACTATTCTTCGACTTTCACTGTGCGCAAAATTAGCTCGGGCATTGGTGTTGAAAGAAAATTCGCTCTATATTCACCTTTGGTTTCTTCAATTGAGGTTCTTAAGCAAGGCGTTGTGCGTCGTGCGAAACTTTATTATTTAAGAAACTTAACAGGAAAAGCTTCGAGAATTAAAGAAAAAATCGCGGTTTTTGGTCAAGAAATTGCTTCAAAACAAGTTGACGAAAATAAATAGATTGGCTTCTTGCAAAATATGGAATAAGTTTTATTATCGCCTTAAAACACGATAAATTTACAAAATTCAAACTTATGTTTTCTAAACTAACCTTCAGAAGGCAGATTTCATTATTGGCATTTTTTGTTTTGACAAATTGTGCCAATAATATCACTCAGTTCGGCAAAATTACCCCTTACAATTCTACTACGAAAGAAAATAAAGCTTTTGTCTTCACGGTCGAAGAAAGCTATGCGCGCGCTCATCTTAAGTCGAAGCAAGATGAAAAAAATCCGCTAATGACTAAGGCCGAGGCTGATTTGTTGAAAAAACTTCTTGTGCGTCAAAAATATTGCATTAATCAAAGCAATGAATTGTCTTTTAAAATTACCTCAAAGCAAGAAAAAATCTACGATGTAACTTTCGCAAGTCTTATTGAGCAGAACTACAACGCCAAGCCTGCCGCGCCGCGAATGTATTATGGAAATTGTATTTAATTTTTTCGCATTCTCGTGGTTTTCCCATTTTTTCTCGCTATAAATAATCTGGTGTTGGTTAGAAATTGCCTTTAATAATGATTTTAATGAGGCAGAAATTGGGTTTTTGTTAGATTGCGTGGTTTTTTCCGTTCGTTTCGAAATTTGTTTGTGAGAGTGAAATTTGCGCTTAGGAGGATTTTTAATTTTGTCGCGCAAAATTTTTCGGTGGGGTTTTGCGATTTAAATAAATTAGATTCTCGTGTTCGCGAAAATGACAAGAAGTGCCCGCAATGACAGAAAAGATTGTGAAAAAGACAAAGAATTAGCGCGACCTTAGAATATAAGCAAGATTGTTAAATCAAAAAACTAGAAAGGGTATAGTTATAAACCGTATTTTTTGTGGGTTTTCATGTTATTTGAGAGTTTGATTGGTGATTGCCATTCCTCGAAAGAGAGAATTAATAAAATTAGTTGATTTTTGCAAGTAATTTTATTAATTCTCACACCCCTAAATTAGCCAATTTCGCTTAAGAAATCTTTGCCATAGCGCTTAAATTTGGCTTCTCCGACGCCGGTTATTTTTAGCATTTCTTCGATATTTCTCGGTCGCAATTTTGCCATTTCAAGCAATGTTTTGTCGTGAAAAATAATATATGGTGGCAGGTTTTGAGCCTTGGCAATTTTGAGTCTTTTGGCTTTTAGTTTTTGGAATAAATTATTTTCATCATCGGATTCAAGAGCAATAATAGAGCCAGTTTTGGCGGATTTTGTTTTTTCTTTCTTCTCGATTTTCTTCGTTATTTTTCGCAAATTTATGCGGCTTTTTTCACGCAAGAATTTCTGTCCGTCACTCGTTAAGTGAAGTGCGCCAAAGCCTTCGATGTCGGCTTTCAGAAAATTCATGGCGGTTAATTGTCTGAAAATCGATTGCCATTCTTGTTTCGAAAAATCTTTCCCGATGCCGTAAACACTGAGTTTGTCGTGGTTGAAGTCTTTGATTTTTTGGTTATTTGCGCCAAGTAAAATGTCGATTAAATGTCCGGCGCCAAATCTTTGTTCGCTGCGATAGGCCGCTGACAGGGCTTTCTGAGCGGCTATTGTGCCGTCGAAAATTTCGGGTGGATTTAGACAAACATCGCAATTTTTGCAAGGCTCGCAATTATCGCCGAAATATTGCAATAGGATTTGGCGCCTACAGCTTGAAGATTCGCAAAGACCGACTAGCGCGCTTAATTTCTGCATTTCTATGCGCTTTTGGTTTTGGTTGGCGTTTCCGTCTTCGATGAAACTGCGCTGCATTGCGACATCGCCTGAGCTGTAAGACATCCAAGCGTTGGCGGCAAGGCCGTCGCGTCCGGCGCGCCCAGTTTCTTGATAGTAAGCCTCGATGTTTTTAGGTACGTTTAAATGCGCGACAAATCTGACGTCGGGCTTGTTAATTCCCATTCCAAAGGCAATTGTTGCGACCATAATTACGCCATCATTTAGCAAAAATGTTTCGAGGTTTTTTTGGCGCGTTTTATTGTCCATTCCGGCGTGATAGGGCAAGACATCAAAGCCTTCTTCTTTAAGCCAAATCGCGATGTCTTCAACTTTTTTTCGCGAAATGCAATAAACAATTCCGCTATCTTTTTTGTGATTTTGATTAATAAATTCAAGTAATCGCGCTTTAGAATTTACGCCATCGTAAATTGTATAATTTATGTTGGGGCGATCGAAACTGGCGATGAAAATTTTGCTGTCTTGTAAATTTAATTTTTCGATAATGTCTTTGCGCGTTGGAATGTCGGCGGTTGCAGTCAAGGCAAGGCGTGGCACATCAGGGAATTGTGTCGCAAGCATGGCAAGTTCGGTGTAAACAGGGCGAAAATCGTGGCCCCATTGCGACACGCAGTGCGCTTCGTCGATTGCAAAAAGTGCGATTTTTATGTCGGATAAAAAGCACATAAAATCAACAGAGAGTAATCTCTCTGGTGCGACATAAAGTAATTTTAATTCACCATTTTTGATCGCGATTTTTGTCTCGAAATTTTCTTTCGCCGACATTGACGAATTGATCGCTGACGCCTTGATTCCAAGTTCTTTGAGGGCGCTGACTTGGTCTTGCATTAGCGCGATTAGCGGCGAAACTACGATGGTAATTCCGTCTAAATAAAGTGCGGGAATTTGATAGCAAATAGATTTTCCGCCACCAGTTGGCATCAACACCAGAGCGCTTTTTCCGGCAATTACTGTGTTGACAATTTCTTCTTGATCGCCGCGAAATTTGTTATATCCAAAAACGGTTTTAAGAATTGTTAAAGGTGTGCTTTTCATTTAATTTTTTGGTAATCTTTTTTCTAAATCAGAAATTATATCGATCGAAGTTTTAATTTCTTTTTCGCGCATTTTTTTTAAAACTCTTATTTCGTCACTTAATATCATTTTGTTTTTTATCTATCGCGTAAGTTGGCTTTTTGGATAATTTTTATTTTAAAAGTGTCGCGATTTTATTAGCTAAAATTTGCGCCAATTCTACTTTTTTTATTTCTCCCAAATCTTCTTCAAGATCATGGCCAATCAACATTGCTCGGCTTTTATTGCTGCCAAAAATTTTACCATTTTCAACGTCGTTGGCGACAATTAAATCGCAATTTTTGCGCTTTAATTTTGCGCGCGCATTTTGTAATAAATTTTCGCTTTCAGCAGCAAAGCCGACGACTAGAGCGGGGCGGTCTTGAGAGTTTGCGACATATTCTAAAATGTCGATATTTTTTATTAAATCAAGCGTTAAATTCTCGTTATTTTCTTTTTTGATTTTTGTTGTTGTCGGGTTTTTTATTTTATAATCAGCGACGGCCGCACAGCCAATAAAAACATCGCTTTGAGACAATTTTTCTTTGACGACTTTAAACATTTCATCGGCGGTTGTGACAGTGTGAAATTTTTCGCCATTTGCGTGTGTCGGTAAATTTATGTTGGCGGCGACAAATTCAACATCGGCGCCCATTTCTTTTAAAACATCGGCGATGTGAATTGCTTGTTTTCCACTAGAAGAATTTCCGATAAATCTAACAGAGTCAATCATTTCGCGGGTTCCACCACCAGTTAATAAAATCTTTTTACCTTTTAGTTTTTCACAATTCTCAAAAAAAATCTCAATTTTTTTGGCGATTTCTTGTGGTTCTTGCATTTTTCCAACCCCAACTTCTCCACATGCAAGTTCGTCTTTGTTTGGTTCAACCATGATAACGCCGCGCTCATATAGCTTTTCGATATTGTCGAGATTTGCTTGATTAAGCCACATTTTTTCATTCATCGCAGGCGCCACCATAATTTTTTTGTTCGACGCCGCAACAACAGTTGAGGCGAGGTCGTTCGCATAACCGCCAGAAATTTTTGCGATAAAATCTGCTGACGCGGGCGCAACGACAATTAAATCGTGATCGCGTGAAAGCTTGATGTGAGTCATTCCATTATCGCCATCGTCAAATAATTCGGTATAAATTTTATTTTTCGCAATTGACGAAACCAACAGCGGCGTGACAAATTCTTGCGCGGCTTTAGTTAAAATCACAGAAACCTCGTAAGATTTTTTTTGTAAAATTCTGATTAACTCAACAGATTTGTAAGCGGCGATGCTTCCCGTGATTATCAATAAAATTTTTTTTGGCATTTTTTATAAATTATAATAATGGCCGCGATTAATATATTGGCGGACATAAAGAGCTAAAAATTTGTTCTTTAATAATATAGATTTTAAGAAAATGAGTCAAGAGAATTTGTGGGGTGGGGAATTATTATGGGTTTTTGAATCAAGGGTTTGTATTTTATTATAACATTTTTCAACCTAAAACATAGGTCTCTTATTGTCTTAAAACCCAAGATTCCCGCTTTCGCGAGGATGACAAGAAGTGGTGAATTGTGCAAGAAGAGCTAAAAATTTTGTATAATTTAAAGGTGCAACAAAAATTAACAAATTTTTCATAAAATCTGACGCAAAAAACCGCTAATTATTTCTGATAAAAGTTAAGAACCTATCCCTAAATAATTTCACCCCATATTTTTGCTCTTTTTTCTAATAAATTTTATGAAATATATCCAATATTGCATAAAATTTATTAGAAAAATCGCTAAAAATTTCCTAAAAATCTGTGATTAAATTATTTAGGGATAGGTTCTAAGCCCAAATGCTTGAAGGCGATTTCAGTTAAAATTCGGCCGCGTGGGGTTTTTTCGATGAAGCCTTGTTGAATTAAATAAGGCTCGATCGAGTCTTCGACGGTGTCGCGCTCTTCAGAAATTGCTGAAGAAATTGTTTCAACACCAACTGGACCACCGCGATAATTTTTGGCGATGAAATTTAAATAGCGATAATCGGAAGAGTCAAGGCCGGCTCTGTCTATTTCTAGGCGCTTGAGTGATTCATCGGCGATTTTTTGCGAAATTAACTCGTGATTTTTATCGATTGCAAAATCGCGCACACGTTTCAGAAGGCGAATCGCGATTCTAGGTGTTCCGCGTGAGCGTTTAGCGATTTCAACCGCACCATCTTCGGCGATTTTTATTCCCAAAATTTTAGCGTCGCGAAGCACAATTTGCGTTAATTCTTTAGTGCTGTAAAAATCTATGCGCGTGAGAATTCCGAAGCGATCACGAAGTGGGTTGGCGATAAGTCCGATTCGCGTGGTTGCTCCAACCAAGGTGAATTTCGGCAAGTCGATTTTGATCGCACGCGCCGCAACTCCTTCGCCGATTATGATGTCGAGCTTGAAATCTTCCATCGCCGAATATAAAACTTCCTCGACATTTTTGTTGAGTCGGTGAATTTCGTCGATGAACAAAACATCGCCTTGCTGCAAATTGGTAAGAATCGCCGCCAAATCGCCCGATTTTGTAATCACCGGCCCCGAACTTCCTTTGAAACCCGTTCCCATTTCGTGGGCGATAATTTGCGCTAAAGTTGTTTTTCCAAGGCCGGGAGGGCCATAAAACAAAGCGTGATCAAGAACATCATTTCTGCTTTTTGCCGAGTTTATAAAAATCGACAAATTTTCTTTTAGTTTTGTTTGGCCTAAAAAATCTTGCAAAAAACTCGGACGCAAAACATTATCATTTTGTTTTTCTTGCAACTCTTCTTCGTGCAGGTTTGGATCTAAAATTTCGTTTTTCATTAGTAAAATTAGTTAATCTCTTTATTTAAACACAAATCTATATGATAAAAATAAAGAAAGCAAAGTCATTAAAATCAATAATTCAATTTTGACTTTGTTAAAATATGATTCGAGTAATTTTTTCTCGAGCATTTTATGTTCATAAGTTGCGATTAAAATGAAAGGATATTTATCGGATTTTTTGAGTAAAATCGCTTTCGCATCTTCGCCAAATACGTTGATATAAAACGCCTCGACCGCATTTTTGTTTTCCATTTCGTCGATATTTTTCCTCACAATTTCTTCTAATTCTAAATCGGAGTTTTTATAAATTTGATATTTTATACTTTGTGTGCATAATATCGGTTTTTTCGACGAGCCAAGTAATTTGAAAGTGACATAATTATTCGTGATATTTCTTTGCAGAAGGCTCGCCAAAACTTCTATTTCAAAACCAATCGTCATTGTGCCGAGATATTTGCCGTTTAATTCAGCGCCAACGCCTCCGGGAATTGTCCATTTTTGACTGGGAGAGCCAATAACTGGCTGTCCTAAAAAGAATTTTCCAGCCTCTTTTTGTGTAAATTTCATATAATCCCGCATCGATAAATCGCGAAGATCGCTTGATATTCCATAGCGCGTATCGACTATGATTTTGTTGTTCGAATTAGTCCATGAAAACACTGTCCATGAAAATTCGTCAACCAAATAAGGATTAGTTTTGTAAATTTTCATCACCTCATTTATATATTTTTTATCCTGAGGATTTTTCTTAATCTCAACAATCATTTTGTTGATTACTTCATGAGTATGGTCGAATTTTTTGTCTAAATCTTTTTCGATTCTTGCCATTTCAACTTCAAGAACATCTTTAATTCTGAGTTTATAACTTCGAATTTCATAAAAAAACAGCGCAATAACAGAGAGGCAGAGAAATAAAAATATCGAGATCGTGATTGATTTGCTAATGGCCGATTTTTTTTTCATATTAATCTTTGTAATCAAAAGTTATGATAATCATGGTTCCGGCGCCGATTTTTGATCTTATTTCTATTCTTCCGCCTTGCAATTCGACAAGCTGTTTTACTAAATTCAGGCCGAGACCGAAAGAGTCAACTTTGTCGTTATTTTTGCTTTCTTCAGCTAGGCCAAATTTCTGCATCGCCTTTTCAAGCTGCTTGTCGGTCATTCCCATTCCTTCATCTTTAATCGAAATTCTGAGTTTATTTTTGCCATTTTCGCAAAAATCACTCGCCAAAATTTCGATTTTCGTATTTTCACGGCTATATTTTATCGAATTATTCACCAAATTTATCAAAATTTGTTTTATTCGTCTTTGGTCAAGATTTATCGCTGGCAAATCAGAGTTGGCGTGATTAAATATTCTAATATGTTTTTTGTTGGCAAAATCGCGATTAACTCGAATTGATCTTTTGATCATTTCATAAATGTTAATTTTTTGCGACAAATTAATCGAGAAAATCCCCGAAGAAATTTGTGTCACGTCCATTAAATCATTGATGAATTCAAGCGCGTCATTGGCGCAATTTTCTATTTCTTTAAGCGATTCTTCTTCGTTATCGCTTTCTTTATTTTGCAGGTTTTTTGTGAAAGCCAAAATTGCCGATAGAGGATTTCTTATGTCGTGAGAAATGGCTGATAAAAATTCACTTTTGTTGAAGTTTTCTTGAGCAATTTTTTGATTCGCATTCTTTAACCGATTCATCAAAGATTCTTCGCGAACGCACGATTCTCCAAGCATTTTCAGCGCAATATATAATTCTTTCAACTCTTTGCCTTCAGGTTCTTCAATTTGATATGAAAAATCGCGTTCAGAAATTCTTTGCGCAAAAATCGATAAGTGAGAAACTGGTTTTACAATTCTTCGATAGAGGCTGCGAAACAAGATGATACAACAAACCATCGCCAAAAATATAATTACAACTTGGCGAAAAATAATGTCGATAATTTGTTTATAATAAGCATCTTTGTCGTAAAATAAAACAAACTCAATTGGTTGACCTTTGATTCTTTGAAAATAAGCGTTTACGACTTTGTCCGCAAAAATTTTCTGTGTTGATATTTTTTTGCGATCAATATTATCATCAAGCGAGGCAAGGTGAATATCGTCTTTTATTGGCTCTAAAAAATCATTTTCGAAATTCTCGGAGGCAAAAATAAATTCTCCTTCGTGAAAGAAAGCGAAACTAATATTTTCATTTTCGACGGTTTTTTCAATTTTGCTGACTAATTTTTCTATATCGAAGCCAAAAACTAAAGTTCCGATATATTTTCCATCAGATGAAAAAGTGCCAAGACCGGCCGGAATCAAAAGGCGCTGTGACAATACGCCATAAACCGCTTGGCCAAAAATAACTTTATTTAAACTATGCTCAGTATATTTTAAATAATCGCGATCAGACAAATCGATTGGCTTGCTGATAATTCCCGAAGTTCCGTCGATTGTGAGTTTTTTTTGACTATCGATCCACGAAAATGCGCTCCACGTAACCGCAACATCAACTTGGCTGTTCGTTGTCAAAAATGTTGATAAAAGTTTGTGAATTTTTTCTTTGTCGCCATTCATTAAAGCAATTTGCGTTGAAGCATAAAAAAGCTGATGCTTAACATAATTTATGTCGTAAGCGACAGTTTTTTGAGTTTGTTTTGCAGAATTAATTAAGATATTTTCAATTTCTCCGGCCTTTTGGTTAATCGATGTTTTGATAAGTAAAAATCCCGCAAAAATTATGGCAATTATTGCGAATCGATAAATATTGAGAAAGTTTTTGATAAAAGACGGAAAGAGAGATCTGAGGACTGATTTTGTAAGCATAATTGCCATAATTTTATTTTTTAGCAAAAACTTAAACCCATTCTATCTGTCAACTTCTCCAAACACAATATCTTGAGTTGAAATTATCGTGACAACGTCGGCAAGCATGTGGCCTTTTACCATAAAATCAAGTGCTTGCAAATGTGCAAATCCGGGTGCGCGAACGCGGCAACGGTGAGGCTTGTTTGAGCCATCAGAAATTGTATAAACCCCGAATTCGCCTTTTGGCGCTTCAACCGCGGCGTAAGCTTCACCAGCCGGAACATGATATCCTTCAGTGTAAAGTTTAAAGTGATGAATCATCGCTTCCATCGAATGCTTCATTTCAGAGCGTTTTGGTGGCGCGATTTTTCCGTCAGAAGTCATAATTTCGCCGCTTGGCATTTTCTCGCAACATTGCTTGATAAGCTTAATTGACTCATACATTTCAGCAACGCGAATCAAATAACGATCGTAAGAATCACCATTTTTGCCAATTGGAATGTCAAAATCAAGTTGGTCATAAATTTCGTAAGGCTGACTTTTGCGCAAATCCCAAGCAATCCCCGAGCCGCGAATCATTGGGCCCGAGAAGCCCCAATCAAGAGCTTCTTGTTTTGAAACAATTCCGATTTCGCACATTCTTTGCTTGAAAATTCTATTTCCTGAAAGCAAATTTTCCATGTCAGCTAAAAGCGCTGGAAAACCTTCGGCGAATGCCATAATTTCTTCAAGCAATCCTGCTGGCAAATCTTGATGGACGCCGCCTGGGCGAATATATGCCGCGTGCATTCTCGAGCCACTGACTTTTTCATAAAATCCCATCATTTTTTCGCGCTCTTCAAACATCCACAAAAGTGGCGTCATGGCGCCAACGTCAAGGGCCTGTGTGGTCACGGCCATAATGTGATTGAGAATTCGTGTAATTTCACTAAAAAGCACGCGAATATATTGCGCTCGCAGAGGAATTTCGCATTTCAAAAGCTTCTCGACCGAAAGCGCGTAGGCGTGTTCTTGACACATTGGCGACACATAATCTAGCCTGTCAAAATAAGGCACGGCTTGAAGATAAGTTTTGTGCTCAATCAATTTTTCTGTGCCGCGATGAAGCAAGCCAATATGCGGGTCGGCGCGAGTGATAATTTCGCCGTCCATCTCAAGAATTAAACGCAAAACTCCGTGCGCCGCAGGATGCTGGGGGCCAAAGTTGATTGTCATGTTTTTATTCTCAAAACCTTCGCGGCTGTTTTTTGTCTGAACTTCTAACATTTTTTGAAAAATTGTTTACAAATTAGAATTGCGCTGTTAACAAAGATAGAGTGCTTTAGATTTTGACATATTTTTAGTGCTTTTTGAATAAAATTGCAAGAAATATCGGATATATTTTGAGCAATTTTATTCAAAAATAAGCAAAAAAAGAGCGAAATATAAAATATTTAGCTTTGTTAACAGTGCATATGCAATAAAAATAACATATCGCGAGAAAAAAAGCAAATATTTTTACGGTTTTAAAATGAGGTTTCGTCGGCCATGTTATTTTTGCCGATCGTGTAAAATTCACATAAAAAAGTAAAATTAAACCAATTTAATTTTTTGGCCAATAATTTCAATTTTGCCACCAATCACAACTGGCATAATATTTGGCGAATGTCCTAAGCTTCCGGTTTTTTCTTCAAAAACGGCAATTTTTTTATCAATTAGCGCGATTCTTTCGACAAAATTTTTAATTGCCAATTTTATATTTTCTTTTTTCGATTTTTCTTTAACATTTTCATAAAAATTGCCAAATAAAATCGCCCGCGGAGAGTAATTTTTTTCCACCATAAATTGCAAAATCTGCGTTAAATAACGGTCAATTTTTTCGCCACTTTCGTCAATATCTTCAAGAAATAAAATTTTGTCGTTAAAGTCAATTTGATTAGCTGTTGCAAGGCTTGCACACAAAACGCTTAAACAGCCGCCAACCAAAATTCCTTCAATTTTTTGCGCTTTATTTATTTTATTTAGCGCCAAAATATCATAACTTTGTTGCGCAGAATTTTTATCAAAAATCATCTTAATAATCTCATCTTCACTTTTTTTCGAAACCTTAGAAAAGCTTAATTGCGTAAGCATCGGGCCGTAAATTATTTTCCAATTCCAGTTTTGTTCAAGAAAAATCCCGAGAGTTGTGATGTCGCTAAAGCCAATAAATAACTTGTTTTGCGCGATTTTTTCGCTTTTTTGCAAAAATGGAATTAAATCAACGCTTCCATAACCGCCGCGAGCGCACCAAATCGCTTTCGAATCACTTTTTAGTGCTTTTTTCAGCTGTTCAAAGCGTTTTTGCGCCGAAAATTGTGGAAATAAATTTTTCGCTTTTTTGCTCAAAAGAAGTTCGTCTTCAAGAAAAAATCGCGCTTTAAGGCCGAATTTCTCCAAAAACTTCGCAATTTCGCGCATTTCGGCCTTCGAAACCGAACTTGCTGGTGAAATAACGTCAACTATATCGCCTTTTTTTAGATGCATAATTTGTTTATTTTTTCCTTGAAAAATCCTCGCACAATTGTTATAATATATATAAGAAACCTAATTTAACAAGCGATTTTATGAAAAAAGAGAAAGTGATGATCTTTGACACAACTTTGCGCGATGGCGAACAGGCGCCTGGTGCGGCGATGAATTTGGAAGAAAAATTGCTTATCGCGAAAACTCTTGAAAAAATGGGTGTTGATGTGATTGAAGCTGGCTTTCCTGCTGCGTCTGACGGAGACTTCGAGGCGGTGAATCAAATTGCGAAAATCATAAAAACTTCGATTGTGTGCGGATTGGCGCGCGCGAAAAAATCTGATATCGAGAGAACCGCTCAGGCCGTAAAGCCCGCGGCAAAACCTCGCATTCACACATTTTTGGCGACAAGCGCGATTCACATGAAATATAAATTGAAAATGGACGAAGCGCAAGTGTTGCAAGCAATCACTGACAGCGTGTCTTTGGCGCATAATTTGTGCGGCGATGTCGATTGGTCGCCCGAAGACGCCACGCGTTCTGATCGGGGGTTTTTGTTCAAGGCCATTGAGACCGCGATTAAAGCTGGTGCGCGCACAATCAATATTCCTGACACGGTCGGATATTCAACTCCCGACGAGTTTTTTGATTTGATAAAAGCTATAAAAAATAATGTTTCAAATATCGACAAAGCTTTGATTTCAACGCATTGTCACAATGATTTGGGTTTGGCTGTTGCCAATTCTTTGGCTGGCGTTATGGCGGGTGCGCGTCAAGTTGAGTGCACAATCAACGGCATTGGCGAACGCGCCGGCAACGCGGCTTTAGAAGAAATCGTTATGGCGATAAAAACCCGTGGCGATTTTTATAATTTCGACACAAATATCGACACGAAAATGATTATGCGCGCGTCAAAATTGGTGTCAAACATCACCGGATTCGCAGTGCAATATAACAAGGCTATTGTAGGCGCCAACGCCTTTGCGCACGAAAGCGGAATCCACCAAGACGGAATGTTAAAAAACCGTGAGACCTACGAAATTATGACCCCAGAGTCAATCGGCTTAGACAAAACTTCGTTAACTTTAGGAAAGTTATCGGGTCGCGCAGCCTTTAAAGACAAGCTTTTGCACATTGGCTATGATTTGAGCGAAGAAAAATTTAATGAAGCTTTCAAAAATTTCAAAAATTTGGCGGATAAGCAAAAAGAAATTTTAGACGAAGACATAATTTCATTGGTTGACGATTCAATTACGCATGAAAAAGCGCGCTACAGCTTGGTCGATTTAAAAGTTAATTGCGGCGGAAGCGATGATGCGAAAGTTGAAATGGCGATAAAAATTGATGATGAAATTAAAAAATGTCAATTCAGTTCAAAATTTGGGCCGGTTGACGCGATTTTTGGGGCGATAAAAAAATTAATTCCGCATGTTGCTGTGCTTGAATTATATCAAGTGAATGCAGTAACCTCGGGCACTGACGCGCAAGCCACGACAAATGTTCGTTTACGAAAAGACAACCGTCTTTACAGCGCCAACGGTTCAAGCACCGATGTTTTGCAGGCATCCGCGATTGCATACATCAATTGTTTAGAAAAATTTCGCGCTTAAAAAACGAATTTAAAACTCAATTGTTCGATTTTTTACGATGGTTAAAAAAAAATGAAAGTTCTTAGTGCTTTTTATTTTTAGTTGTTCTTAAATTAGCTTAATAATTTTATTATATTTGTTTAAAATATTTTTCAAAATCTTTTAAACCCTTATAAATAGAGGTTTGGCGACGTTATAAAATCAAAATTAATTTTTTAAAACAGATGTTTAAATTTTCTTTTTCTTCTAAAGATATTGCAATTGACTTAGGCACAGCGAATACGCTGGTTTATGTTAAAGAGCAGGGTGTTGTATTAAACGAACCTTCAGTCGTTGCGGTTCTAAATGAAAATGGCAAAATGATTCCTTGCGCTTTCGGTAATACCGCTAAGATGATGCTTGGAAGAACTCCCGCCAAGATTGACGCCATACGTCCTCTTAAAGATGGTGTAATCGCTGATTTCCGCGTCGCCGCTGAGATGATCAAACATTTTATTCGCGAAGTTAACCAAACAAAAAGCTGGATTGGGCCAGTAATCATCATTTGCGTGCCGTCTGGTTCAACTCCGGTTGAAAGACGCGCAATTCAAGACGCCGCTGAAGGCGCTGGTGCTAACGAAGTTTATCTTATTGAAGAGCCGATGGCGGCTGCGATTGGTGCAAATTTACCTGTCACCGAGCCTACAGGCTCAATGATTGTCGACATTGGTGGTGGAACAACCGAAGTCGGAATTCTTTCTCTTGGCGGCATTGTCTATTCACGTTCTGTGCGTGTTGGTGGCGATAAAATGGATGACGCAATTATTTCTTACATCCGTCGTTATCACAATTTATTGATCGGCGAATCTACTGCGGAGCGCATCAAGAAAAATATCGGCGCGGCTTGTCCTCCTGAAGAAGGCGACGGCGCAACTATCGAAGTTAAAGGTCGCGACCTTGCAAACGGAATTCCAAAAGAAATGATTTTGACTGAGCGTCAAATCGCTGAAAGCTTGATGGAGCCGGTTGAACAAATTATCGACGCCATTAAAGTTGCTCTTGAATGTACTCCTCCAGAACTTTCAAGCGATATCGTCGAAAAAGGTATCGTTCTAAGTGGCGGTGGTGCAATGCTTAAAAACCTAGATTACGTAATTCGTCAAGCTACAGGTTTGCCGGTTTTTGTTGCGCAAGATCCACTTCTTTGTGTCGTAAATGGTTGCGGAAAAGTTCTTGAAAACATGAAAATGTTTAGAGCTGTTTTGTTCCGCCAAGATTAATTTGCTCGATTAAAACCAGTTATAAATTTACTTGCTTTAAAAAACCAAAAGCAAGTAAAGCGAAATAAAAACACACCAAAAACACACCAAAACCCGCCTATGAACCTGTTTTTATTGCAAGAATTAAAGATGAAGCAATATTTAAATTTCAACTATAACAAGATAAATAATTATAGTCTTAGCTCTCATTTTTCAACTATTTTCAAACAAATAGAGTTAATTTTTTTCATCGTTTTATCGATAATTTTTTTAGTTACGTCAAAAATTAATCGTGATTTCACTAACAATATTTCTTATTTTTTCGTCGATCTTTCCCTTCCGGTTGTAAAAGTCGCGGCTTTTCCTTTTAATCTTTTAATAAGCTTAACCACGAATTTTGAAGAGTTGGTTGACGCCAAAAAAGACAATCAAACTTTGAAGGAAGAAAATGAAAAAATGCGTTCATTATTAGTGAATTCGGTTAATGTTGAAAATGAAAATAAAGAATTAAAAGAGATTTTAAGTTTTGTTGCCGCTAAAAGCACAAGTTATCAAATGGCAAAAGTTAGAGGCAAAACTCACGGAATTTTTAATCAACAGCTTTTTTTAGAAACTCGCGAAGGCTCTGAAATAAAAGATGGAAGTGCTGTTATCAGTGGCATTGGCATGATTGGTCGCGCAGTTGATTCTTTGCAAAATAAAGCACGATTGTTGTTGTTGACTGACGCCAACTCTCACATTCCAATTATTGTTTCAAAAGCTAGAGCGCGAGGCATTTTAACCGGAAATGGCAGCAATTCAATGGAGATAAATTTCCTGCCGAAAGGTCACAATATCGAAGTTGGCGATTTAGTTTTTACGTCAAGTGATGGCGACAAGCTTCCTCCGGGGCTTTTGGTTGGGGTGATCAAAGAAGTTTCTGGCTCGACAGTTTCAGTTGAAATGGCTCAAGATGCTGTTAATGCTGATGTGGTGACAATACTCGATTATTAAATCTCTTTTCAAAGCGGCAAAATTTTGAATAATTGGAATCATAATTGCTATTTAAAAAAATTCTGCTATAATTCTTAATATTATTTATTTAATAAAATTCATCAACAAATGAAAGCGGCAGTAATCACTTTTCCGGCATCAAATTGCGATCGCGACGCCATTACAACTTTGCAAAAATTCACGAGTAATGTGAAAAATATTTGGCATCAAGAAACTAAACTTGACAATGATTATGATTTAATCGTTTTGCCGGGTGGTTTTTCTTATGGCGATTATTTACGCAGCGGTGCGATGGCAAAAATTTCTCCGGTGATGCAAGAAGTTAAGCGCTTGGCTGATCGCGGCGTTAAAATTTTAGGAATTTGCAACGGCTTCCAAATTTTGACCGAAAGCGGGCTTCTTCCAGGTGTGTTAATGCGCAACGTCACCATGAAATTTTCGTGCAAAGATGTTTATTTGCGCGTTGAAAATGTTGATAATGAATTCACGAAAGGTTATAAAAAAAATCAAGTGATTAAAGTTCCAATCGCGCATGCTGACGGCAATTATTTCGCCGATAACGACACTTTGCAAATGCTTGAAGATAAAAACCGCATTGTTTTCCGCTATGTCGATAAAAATGGCAACGTCACTGACGACAGCAATCCGAACGGCTCTCTTCATAATATAGCAGGAATTATCAACGAAACGGGCAATGTGCTTGGAATGATGCCTCACCCAGAAAGAGCTTCAGACTCTGATATTGGCGCAATTGACGGTTTTGCGATGTTTAAGGCTTTGTTAAAGTAGAACAAAATCTGCGATTTTGTTCTAGGGGGCTCAACTTAAATCTTTGGTTTAAGTTGAATTGGATTCGAGGAAGCAAAGCTTCCTACCCTGTAAATTATGGTTTATGAGGTATTTATAACATTTCCCACTAATGATTAGCCAAAAAAAACGCATAGATCGCGCTAAAACCAAAAATAAATTCCAAAAAAAACATGAATATCTTACAAGAAATTTATCAACATAAATTAATTGAAGTTAGGGCGCGCAAAAAAATTTTGTCAACGCAAGAAATTTGTGCAAAAACTGATTGCAAGCGCCAAATTAAAGACTTCGCGGCGTCACTAAGAAACCAAATTTCGCAGCAAAAAAACGCTTTAATTTGTGAAGTGAAAAAAGCCTCGCCTTCAAAAGGCATAATTCGCGCCGATTTTCATGATGAAAAAGATGCGGTGAAATTTGCTAAAGCCTACGAAAAAGCAGGTGCGGCGTGTATTTCAGTTTTGACTGATGAAAAATATTTTCAAGGCCACGATAAATATTTACAAGAAATTCGTGCAAACACAGATTTGGCGCTTCTTCGCAAAGATTTTATAGTTGATGAATATCAAATTTATGAGTCAAAAATGTTAGGCGCCGATTGCATTTTATTAATCGTTGCGATGCTTGACGACGAAACTCTCAAGAACCTCGAAAATAAAGCGTTTGATGCGGGTTTGTCAGTGTTGATAGAAGTTCATAATCAAGAAGAATTAAGTCGCGCTTTAAGCCTAAAAAGCCCGTTAATTGGCATAAATAATCGCAATTTGGCGAATTTTAAAACCGACATCAATATTTCGATCGAGCTTGCGAAACAAATTTCGCAAGATAAAATTATTATCGCCGAAAGCGCAATTTCAACTCGCGCCGACATCGATTTATTAAGCGCGCACGGCATAAATTGCTTTTTGATCGGTGAACATTTTATGCGTCAAAACGATGTTGAAAAAGCAGTAAAAGAGTTTTTGTAGAATATATTTTTGGTCTAAAATTCCAAAAAACCTTTTACGTATGATGATGTAGGCGACTTTTTTAAATTTAATCCTCAAAAATATTTTGCTTAAAATGCTGATTTTGAAGTTAAATTGGTATAATTTGCATTTTTCACATCGCGATTTATCCTAAACTTCCTTGCCTTTTTCAAAGAATGCGCTATAATGGCTTAAATATTGAATTCATTAAGTAAAAACACATGTTTAAAATCGCCATAATCGGCCGTCCTAATGTTGGAAAATCAACTTTTTTTAATAAGCTTGTTGGCAAAAAATTTGCCATAACTGACGATGTTGCGGGCGTCACGCGCGATCGCAAAGAATCTCCTGGAAGGCTTGGTGACATTGACTTCATGGCGATTGACACTGCTGGTCTTGAAAATGAAATAAAGGCCGATTCTCTTGAAGAAAAAATGGTCGAGCAAACTTATCTGGCCGTTGCGGACGCCGATTTGTGTCTTTTTGTCGTTGACGGCAAAGAAGGAGTTGTTAATAAAGATCATCATTTTGCTAAATGGTTGCGAAAAATCGGCAAAAAAGTTATTTTGGTCGCTAATAAATGCGAAAATAAAGCGGTTTTCGAAGAAAATTGGTCTCCTGAATATTATCAACTTGGTTTTGGTGCGCCAACTGGAGTTTCGGCTGAACACAAGCTTGGTTTTGGTGAATTATACGAAAAAATTTCTCCGGTTTTTGAAGAATATCAGAAAAATTTCAGCGAACTTGAGGTTGAAGATGACGAAAAGTCGAATTTGCAAGTTGCTATAATTGGGCGTCCGAACGCAGGAAAATCAACGCTTCTTAACCGAATTATCGGTAGTGAACGAATGATTACTGGCGAACAGGCGGGAATTACGCGCGACTCAATCGCGGTTGATTTTATGCATAATGATCAAAAAATCCGCTTCATTGACACTGCGGGAATCAGAAAAAAATCTAACATCACGCAAAAACTTGAGAAAATGTCGAGCGAAGACAGTTTTCGCGCCCTTCGCTATGCGCAAGTTGCGGTGCTTTTATTCGACGCAAATTGTGTGATGGACAAACAAGACATGGCTCTTGCAGGCGAAGTATTGAAAGAAGGTCGCGCGCTGATTTTTGCGGTCAATAAAATCGACGAAGTTAAGGGTGATAAAGAAGTATTTTTGCGCCAAGTCAGAACGCAATTGCAACAAATTTTCGCCGAAGTTGATGGCGCCGTTATCATCGGAATTTCGGCCAAAACCGGCTATAATGTTGATAAATTGCTGACTTACATTATGCAAACTTATAATCAGTGGCAAATAAAAGTTCCGACTTCAAAGCTAAACAACTGGCTTGCGGGCGCTCTTTTGAGTCATTCACCAAAAATGTATAAAGGCAAAGAAACCAAGGTAAAATATATTACCCAAATCAAAACTCGTCCACCGACTTTCGCCGTTTTCACCAATCATTTAAAGGTTTTAGAAGGGGATTACAAACGTTATTTGGCCAATTCTTTGCGTCAACATTTTGATTTAAATTTAACGCCGATTCGAATGTATGCTAGAAAATCGGATAATCCTTACGCCACGAAGAAATAGAGCCTTATTTTTTTCGTGGATCAATAATTCTGTCCATGTCGGTGCGCCTTGGAAATGGCGGATTCAAGCCCAAATCACGATATTCTTTTGCCCAGTCCTTATAAAATCTGCGCGAAACATAAAATACGGCGCAATCTCTGCAATTAATTTCAGTTCTGGTATATCGACATTTTGATTCATAGGCCAGATTTGCCAGATCTTTTGGGTAATAAATGTCAATAATATCGCGACATTTTAAGCTGGTGGTAAATACGCCAGCGTAGACTACGACGATAAAAAATCCTAATGCGCCAACAATGGTTTCCATAATTTTAATATTTTGAGCGGTTTTTTTACCGCTTTTACAAACGAAATTTTAGTGACTTTCATAATAAAATTTCCTAAAAACCTATGATGAAAATAAATTCTCAAGCGGAATTTCAAGCTTAGATTCTGTCATTTTTATCGATAAAATGCAAATAAAATTATCGTGGAGAGAATTTTTTATATTCGCTCAAAAGTCGATTTTTGTCAACTTTGGTATAGCGTTGCGTCGTTGACAGGCTTGAGTGTCCGAGCAATTCTTGAATTGTGCGCAAATCGCCGCCAGCTTCAAGCAAATGTGTCGCAAATGAATGGCGAAAAGCATGCGGAGTTATGGTTTCGGACAAATTTAATTCGCGGCGAATTTCTTGCATTAAGCGACTGAAAACGCGCGCCAAATAAGGCTTGCCATGATTTCCAACAAAAATTGCGTCATCATATTTAATTTCAAACGGACATAAGCCCAAATATTCATTAATTTTTGTTCGAACAATCTTCAAAATCGGCACCATTCTTTGTTTGCCGCCTTTTCCGTCGATTATTAAAACATCATTATTTGCGAGTGATTTTTTCGTCAAAGAGAGCGCTTCTGAAATGCGCAATCCACAGCCATAAATTAGTGTAAGAAGAGCCACGTCGCGCTTAATTTCCCACTCATTTTTATTTTTCGCGGCAATAGATGCCAAAATTTTTTCAATGTCAATTTCATCGACCGATTTTGGAATTGGTTTCGCGATTTTTGGCGTTTTTATTTTTTCGATTTCAATATTTTTGAGCAAATTATTTTTGTTCAAAAAGCGAAAAAAACTGCGCAAAGAGCTTAAAGCACGGGCATTTGAGGCATTTATGTGATTTTTTTGCAACTTTTCCATCAAATAGTGCCTAAAATCAGTGTTTTCTAAGCTTTCTAAGATTTTTATGTTAATTTTTCGTTCTTTTGCTTTAAAAAGAAAATTAAAGAAATATAATAAATCAGTATGGTAAGAAATTAAAGTGTGATTTGAATATCTTTTTTCGACTTGTAAAAAAGTGATAAATTTTTCTAATAAACCTTTAATTTCTAGGTCGCAAATGTCAATAATTTCTAATTTTTGAAGCATATGTTTAGAATAATTCTCGCTATTTTCTTGGTTTCTTCGCTTAATTCTTACGCCAATTCTCCAAAATCGCAAGATATTTTATTGTGGAACAGTGAGCGAGGCATCAAGACCTTTGAAAACAGTGAATATAAACAAGATTTTTATCAGCTGGTTAATTTTTATCAACCGCAAGCAAACCCGTTTTATTGCGGAATTGCGAGTTCGGTGATAGTTTTAAATGCTTTTAAAAATGGCAAAATTGAAAGCCAGAAGGAAATTGAAGGAAAGATTCCGCAAAGCTTGGGCGGCGGCGTTTTAGAATATAAATCTTATTCGCAATCAAACTTTTTAAATGCGAAAACCGATAAAATTAAATCAAAAGAAATTATCGAATTTAAAAAGCCAACAAGAATTGAAAATGGCAAAGAAATTTATGACGAGGGTCTTACTCTGGCAAACCTTAAAGACATTTTGACCAAAGTTCATAAATTGAAAGTAAAAGTTAATTATGCGACTAATAATAATGAAAAATCGGTCGCAGAATTTCGCAAAAATCTCAAAAAATATTTACAAGATGACACTCATTTTGTGTTAGCAAATTTTGACGGAAGAGTCATTAAAACCAACGGCGCTGGCCATATTTCGCCACTTGTTGCCTATGATGAATCTTCAGATTTAGTGATGGTTTTAGACGTTGCCGCGCATAAAAGAATGTGGTATTTTGTGTCGGTTGCAAAACTTTATGAAGCCATGAATACCAAAGACGGCGAAAGTTTCCGCGGATATTTAATTGTGTCGCAATAATTGCAAAAAAATCGGTAAAAATTATAAAATCCGCAAGAATTATAAAGGCGAAAGCTTTTTAATATCGGCTGCGAGAAAAATTAAAAAACACAAATTATGATCGACGGTTTAAATGATCCACAAAAAGAAGCTGTGCTACAGACACAAGGGCCGCTATTAGTTTTGGCGGGCGCTGGGACCGGAAAAACCAAAGTTTTAACTTCGCGAATTATTCACATTATAAATTCGCATATGGCGTCGCCTCTTCAAATTTTGGCGGTGACTTTTACCAACAAAGCCGCGGCAGAAATGCGTCACAGAATTGGCGCGTCAATTGGCGAAAATGTCCATAATTTATGGATCGGAACTTTCCACTCAATTGCTGCGAAAATTACGCGTAGACACGCCGAAATTGTTGGTCTGAAAAATGATTTTACGATTATCGACCAAGACGATCAGCTGCGTTTAATCAAACAAATTTTGGCCGATTTAAATGTTGACACTAAACAATTTCCGGCGAAAAATTATTTGAATAAAATTTCGCACACCAAAGATGTAAAACTGGCGCCAGCGCCCACAAACAGCGCACCGACATCGTTTGTCAATCCTTTTTCTGACGCGGCTGACCAAGGTTTGCCGAAATTATCTTCGGTTTATTCGCTTTATCAAAGTCGCCTAAAGTCAATGAATGCGGCCGATTTCGGAGATTTACTCGCTTACAATCTCGAAATTTTTGCACGCGCCCCCGAGGTTTTGTCATATTATCAAGACAAGTTCCGCTATATTTTGGTCGATGAATATCAAGACACGAATAATGTGCAATATCAATGGCTTCTAAAGCTGTCGGCGGTTCACCAAAATTTATGCGCGGTTGGTGATGACGATCAGTCAATCTATAGCTGGCGCGGCGCTAATATTGCCAATATTTTACGCTTCGAAAAAGATTTTAAAAACGCCAAAGTTATCAGGCTTGAACAAAATTATCGCAGCTCGCAAAACATTCTCGAAGCCGCAGACTCAGTGATCTCGAAGAATTCGCAGCGTCACGGAAAAACTTTGTGGACCGACAAAAAAGGCGGCGAAGAAGTTAAAATATATTCCTTCATCGATGACCGCGGAGAAGCCAGTTTCGCGGTTAAAACGGCGCTTAATTATCACCAGCGCCAAAAATATAAATTGTCGCAAATGGCGATTTTAGTGCGCGCCGGCTATCAAACTCGCGCCTTTGAGGAAGCGTTGATAAAATCGAATTTGCCCTACAAAATCATCGGCGGCATGAAGTTCTATGAGCGAATGGAGGTTAAAGACGCAATTTGTTATTTGCGCGTGGTTTGCAATTTTAGCGACGATTTGGCGCTAAGCCGAATTATCAACACACCAAAGCGCGGCGTTGGCGACACCAGCATTAACGCGCTTTATCAGCGTGCGAAAAACGAAAATATTTCGCTGTTTAATGCTATAAAAGAAGCTTTGGCGCAAGGTGAAGTTAAGGGAAAAGCGGCGTCAAGCCTGAGAATTTTGATCGAACAAATTGAAAGATGGCGCGCGGCCCTTGAAAAAACAAGCCTTAGCGACATTGCGCGCTTAATTTTGACCGAAAGTGGTTATATTTCGATGTGGCAATCCGAGAACAGCCTTGAAGCGCAAGGGCGCATCGAAAACATAGACGAATTTGTCTCAAGTTTGGCCGATTTTGAAAACATCACCGAATTCCTTGAATATGTAAGCTTGGTCGAGGCTAAAGACGATAAAAATATCACCGACGCCATAAATGTTATGACTGTTCACGCCGCGAAAGGCCTTGAGTTTGACTTGATTTTTGTTCCCGGTCTTGAAGATGGCGTGTTTCCAAGTGGAAGGTCGCTTGACGAGCGCGACGGCGCCGAAGAAGAGCGTCGATTATTTTATGTAGCCATGACGCGCGCCAAAAAAGAGTTAATCTTGTGCTATGCCAAGACACGCTTCGTTTTCGGCGATTATCAACAATCAATGCCATCGCGATTTTTGAAGGAATTGCCAAAAGAAATAAAAGAAACCGAAGTCGGTTTTGACGACGGATTTTCAGGCGGCTTTAACGGCGGATACAGCAACGGTTCGCGCGCAAATTTCGCCTCGAATTCAAGCGAAAGTTTTGGTGCGAATTCATCTTCGTCAAAATTCGGCCAAACGCAAAGTCTTAAGCCTTCTTACAACAATTCTCAATTTGGCAATAAATCGCAATTTAACCCAAAATTTGCCCAAATTCAGCAAAAATTCGCCAATTTTGACGAAAAATCGACCAAAAATGACCTAATCGCCAAAAAAGCTTTTGACAAAAGCGATTCTTTGTTTGGAAAAAGAATGTTCCACCAAAAATTCGGCTATGGAAAGGTTGTCGGAATAGATGGTTCTAAGCTTGAAATCGAATTCGAAAAAGCCGGCAAAAAAACCGTGATGAAAGATTTTGTAAGCGCGGCGTAAAAGGCGTTTTAAAGCGGTATTTATTGGCTTAAAGTCGATTTTTTCTCTCAAAATCGTCGAAGTTGATGTTATGAGTTGCTTTCTAGTCTCTAAGGGGATTGCCGCGTTGGCTGCGCTCCTCGAGACTCAAAATAACATTAACCAAAGCCCAACCGCGCCATTTTCCCGCAGAATTCGTGCAATAAAAACACTTCCCAATTTTGATTTGTGAGAAAAACCCCATACAAACAACAAAAATTTGTAGATTTTTCTTGCACAATGTTAAAAAATGTGGTATAATGGGGAAATAAAATAAAATTTAACCAATTGAATTTATGTCAAGACCTTCAGGGCCAATAAATACGCCAAAGAAACAAGATGTAATGGCAGATATGTACAGAACGCTTAATGCATACTTGACAAACCAAGGTGAAGATCCCGTTTATACAAATAGAAAACGAGATGTTCTTGGAGCGTTTTATGATATTTTAGATGAAGTTTTGCTCGCTGATGTTGATGGAAATCTTCTTGAGTCAACTGAAACTGAAGACGACCCCGATGTTGTTGATTTTGAAAAAATAAACGCAATTTATCAAAACTTGCCCGCATTTGCGCTTTTTGTAAATCGTAAGATTAAAGATGGCGACCAACCTAATGTCGCAAGATTGATTCTTAATTTTGAGAAGGACATAGCTGCTACAAGAATTCAAAGGGGATTGCGCGGTCTTTACGAATATCGTGAGCGCGAGAGAACGGCGGCCGCAATCAAAATTCAGTCTAATTTTCGTGGTCACCGGACAAGAGAAGTGGTTACTGATCCATTAATTGCAGCAACGCGAATACAAAAAGCTTATCGCGCACATCTTGCGCAAAAGAAAGCGTTAACAGAAGTTGTAGAGCCGATGCAGCGACAAATTGCGGCTATAAAAATTCAAGCTTTGTGGAAAGGTTATGCTGTTCGACGCGATAACAAAAAATTAGACGCTAACGCTAAGAGAATCAGAGGTGGG
>CAMCFD010000004.1 GCA_945874115.1 Rickettsia typhi
GATCCAAAAATCAGCGATAAATTTTCATAATTCGCACAGCTAAAAATGCCGTTTTCATCGCTTAATTCGCTAAAATCGTCACAATATTCGTCGCCAAATAAAATGCGTCTGATCGCTTTTTTATAAAGTCCGCGATCGGCTTGCGCCCTAGGAGAATGAACCGCAGGGCCTTTTGACGAGTTGAGAATTCGAAAATGAATTCCCGCCATGTCAATCGCGCGACCCATCACGCCGTCAAGCGCATCAACCTCGCGCACAATCGTGCCTTTCGCAACGCCGCCAATCGCCGGATTACACGACATTTCACCCAAATTCTCGATTTTTTTCGTCACCAACAAAACCTTCGCACCCATACGCGCAGAAGCGCAAGCAGCCTCAATTCCGGCATGTCCCGCGCCAATAACGATTACATCAAACTGTGTTTTGGAAGAATTTAGAGTCATCAAAATAATAAGTCATCAAAGTCAATTGAAGCGACAATTCTAGAGGGTTTGAACACAAAAGTCAAGCTTTTTGCTCGGTTCTAAGACATTACACAAATTCTACAGAAACATCTTCAACCGCCAAATCCGGCCCATCTGCGCCTCTTTTTATGCAAAAAAATCACGAAAGCCGCCAAAGATAAGCAAAAAATCACATTCCACGCCGCCATTGTTAAACCCAAAAAGAAAAATTTCGGCTCGTCGCATCTTACAATCTCTTGCGTTTTAAGCGACACGGCCAATTCTTCAATTGTGGCAAAATTATTCAAATTGCCGACACATTTTTCAGTAATTTTGAAAAGTTTTTTCTCAACACCGACGTGATATAAAGCTACGCAAGCATTGATCAAAAGAAGAATAATCGATAAAAAAATCGCAGATTGTTGAATTAATTTCTCGAGTTTTCTGTTTCGAAAAAATAGCGCAAAAAAACAAATGAAAATTATCGCAAAAAATGGAATTCGCTGATAAATGCACAAAATACAAGGCTTCAGACCGAAAAAATATTGACTAACATAAGCGCCCAAAAGAGCAAAAATTGCAGCAACCAACAACAAAATTATCGTATTTTTTATAGTCATATTTATATTATTCTTCACAATTTCAAGAAACATTTTTACACACAAATCAGCTGCACTTGCAACAACAAATCCCGGCTTTACAATCCTTTTAACATCTGCTTCGCCAAATCTTTACGAAGTTCAACCGCCGGCTGATCAAACGGATTTATATTTTCATAATTCGCAAGCAAAATTGTTTCTAAAAACATGTGCATCATCAAGCCGCCCAAAACTTCTTCATTCAAATTTTCAATTTCAAAAATGCGAATCGGCAATTTTTTGCGATTCAAAGTTTCGATCGTCGTTTCTTGTTCAATTTTAACAATTTGACTTAGTTTTTTTCCACCAAAAAGTGTCTCACAGCCTTTTAAATCGTGAACTACAAAATCACTCTCGTGATTTTTCAACGTAAAAAAAGTGAAAATTTTATCTTTGGGTCCTTCCAAATAAAGTTGCAATTGGCTGTGTTGATCTATTGTCCCCATTGAGTTTATCGGCGTTGATCCAAAACAATTCTTACCCAAAGACTCGGCCCATAATTGACGAAACCAATCAGTAAAATTCTTCAAATTGTCGACATATGGCATCACCACATTATTTTTAAAACCTTGGCGATAAAGCTGAATTTGTGCCGCGCAAGATTTGAAAACGAAATTATTTTTGTCTTTCAAAAAATCTTGCAAAGCCAATTTCGCGCCATGCAGAACTTTTTTAGCGTCAACATCGCAAATCATTGCCGGCAAAAGCCCAACAACCGAAAAACACGAAAATCTTCCACCAATATTTTTTGGGTGATAAAAAATTTCTGCACCAATTTCTTTGGCAATTTTCGCTAAAGAATTTTCTTCACTTTCGGTTATAAAAAGAAAATGCTGCGCATAATTCTCAATTTTCTTCGCCTTAATTTGATCAAGCATTATCAAGGTCTGACAGATTGTTTCGATAGTCTCTCCTGACTTTGAAATCACCAAAAAAAATGTATTTTTAAAATCGATTTCGCTAAGTGCATTTTTCACCGAATTTGTATCAATTGATTCTAAAAATTGCAACTTATTTTGATTTTTTAGCGCAGTCAAAGTTTTGCCGCCAAGACTAGAGCCGCCGACTCCCAAAACCAAAACTTTCTCATATTTTTTGGCTTTTTTAGCCAAAATTTCATATTTTGCGATATTTTCATCGTTAAAAATTACAGAAATCGGGGCAATTTCTTTATTTTCAAGTGACTTTTTCAAATTTTCATATTTGCGAAAAAGCGCCGAATTTATTAAATCGACAGAAATATTCTTAAAGCTTTGTTTATATAGACTCGTTGACATTTTTGTTAAATTTTACTAATATATTTTCGCTAATTTTATTGCTTTTTTATAAATAGTCAATTGTTAAGGCTTTTAACGAGTAATTATTTATCAAAAACCATCAAAAGCCAACATAACAAAGGATTGCAACCGCAAAATCAGGCGCAAAATAAAATACGAAAATAGCAGATTTAGAAATTTATCCACCTAAAGACTTGAAAAATTTAAATTAGTTGTTATATTAAGATATGTATTTGACTGGCTGGGTAGCAAAGTGGTAATGCAAGGGCCTGCAAAGCCTTTATTCGTCGGTTCGATTCCGACCCCGGCCTCCATAAATTTTATCCAGAGAACCGAAGGTGTTTTTGCGCCGCTTGCGCGAAACGCGGGAGTTCGACTCCACCCCGACCTCCATTATTTCTTTCTCTCGCTAATCTTAGGGTCTCTCAAATAAAGTGCCTTTAGCTCTTCATCTTCGATTTTTTCATCATCAAAGCAAGCTTCATGGGTCATTAAAGCTAGAGAATCGGCACTTATTTCGTCACGCCCATCACTTAATCTTGCCCTGCCGCAGACTTTTTCTACGACACTTTTTCCACTGCCACAAATCATAAAATCACCTGACAAATCAAGGTTTTCAAGTTCGGACAAACTCATTAATTTTGATTCAGAAATCACAGAAATAACCCCGTTTTTCGCCAAAAATTCGCCAACAAAAAATTCATTCATTTTTGCATCCATCGCCACTAAAATTTTCGTGTCAAAATCGCGATATTTATTAGCAATTGCAAGCAACGAATCGAAGCTATAAAACGGGATTTTAACAGCCAAGCTTAGAGTTTTGACGCAAGATAAGCCAATTCGAACTGAGGTAAAACTTGCGGGGCCCTTACAGACTCCGACCGCCGCAAGGTCTTGATACCAAATATTGTTTTCCGACAAAACTTCTTCAATGCAAGGAATTAAAAGCTCGGCTGGTTTTGAAGCTTGTTCGATTATTTTTAAGCTCAGAATTTTTGCACCGTCAAACAAACACACCGAAGGCCTTATGTTTGTAGTGTCGATGGCAAGAATCTTCATTAGATTAATTTATGACTTTTTTAACCGAAGGAACGTCCAAAGAAAAACTTGGAATCAGCGCCCTGAAAGATTCACCCTTCTCATCTTGCATTTCATAATAACCAGACATTATGCCTGAAGGATAAGCCAAATGAACTCCACTGCTATATTCAAAAAAGCCATTTGACAAAATTTCCGGCTGTTTTCCAACCACACCTTCGCCGTCAACTTCTTGAATTTCACCATTTTCATCGACGATTTTCCAATGTCGATTGATTAGTTTTATCAAACCGCTTCGTTTATTTTCAATTCTAACTTGATAAGTCCATACAAAAAGATTGCCAGCAACTCCGGCTTGACTGTTGATAAATTCAGGCCAAACGGTGATTTCAACATCTCTAGTAGCCAATTTATAGCCATTATTTTTTACACTCAAATCTAAGCCAAAAGAAGACGATTCTAGCGATTTATTCGATTTTGATATTATATTATTCATAATTTTTTAATTTTGCTCACATTTATGCTAAATTTAGCATTTTATTTGTCGCGAAACATCTTTTGCTTTCTATATTTTAGAGAATTTTCTTAAAATTACAATAACTTAAAAAATAGCCCACCTAAAGCTATATTTAATCATCTTTTTCAAATTTTCAAGGGATATTTCTAAATAAGAACCTATCCATAAATAATTTTATCACAGATTTTTAGGAAATTTTTAGCGATTTTTCTAATAAATTTATGTAATATTGGATATATTTCATAAAATTTATTAGAAAAAAGAGCAAAAATTAACAAAAATATTGGGTGAAATTATTTATGGATAGGTTCTATGTCATGCGATCAGTCATGTCAACGACTCGCATTAGTTCTTTAAGGTCAATTATTCCGGCTGCAACTTTTTGTAGACCATCTTCTTGCATTGGCACGAAGTTTTTTCCAAGAATATATTCATGCATTTCTTTGCGACTTTTGTTCGACGAAACCATATCATCAAGTTCGCGGTCAAAAACCACAATTTCAGCAACAACCGTTCGACCTTTATAACCACTGTTTCCGCATTTCTGACAGCCAACTGCCTTGCAAATTTTATTGAGATGTGCGAATTTTGCGCCCATCATTTTCTTTTCTTCTGGCGTTAAATCTTGCTGAGTTTTACACTCACAAAGCTTTCTTGCTAGACGCTGCGCGAAGATTCCGATAAGTGAGCCCGCCATCAAATAATTGGGAACGCCAATATTCATCAAGCGCGGAATGGCCGCAAGCGCGTCGTTGGTGTGCAAACTGGTATAAACTTGGTGACCCGTCATCGCCGCTTGAATCGCACTGATCGCCGTGTCTTTGTCGCGAATCTCACCGACCAAAATCACGTCAGGATCTTGTCGCAAAATCGATTTTACGCCAGAGGCAAAATCCATTCCAATATCGGTTCTAATGCTTGATTGGCGAATCAGCGGCAAGTTATATTCAACCGGATCCTCCAAAGTCATAATATTTTTATCGATCGAGTTGATATAACTCAAAATCGTGTAGAGAGTTGTGGTTTTACCGCTTCCGGTTGGTCCCGTCATAATAATAACGCCTTCTGGGCGCTGAACCATTTTCTTCAACATCTTGACATTGTGCTGCGAAAAACCAAGGCTGTCGAGCGAAAGAATCGATTGTTTCTCGTCTAAAATACGCATCACGATATTTTCGCCGTGAATTGTTGGCTGTGTCGACACACGAAAATCAATATTTCGCCCGATAATTTCAGAGTTAATCCTGCCATCTTGCGGTTTGCGCGACTCGGCGATGTTCATTCCCGACATAATTTTTATGCGCACAGAAATCGCCGGCCAGTGCTCTTTGTGGATCGAGCGAATTTGCACCATTTTTCCGTCAATTCTATAGCGAATTCGAAGGAATGAATTTTCAGGCTCAAAGTGTAAATCTGAAGCGCCACGATGCACCGCGTCTGTAAGAATTGCGTCAACAAGACGAACCATCGGACTTTTATAATCGCCCTTCAATTCAGTTTCGTCATTTATAAGCTCGGGATCAATCGCCTCAACTTCTTTCAAAATGCCTTCGATCGACATTTCATAGCTGTGATATTGGTCAATTGCATGCATAATGTCTATTTCGGCGACATAAACCGGATTAATTTTAAAATTTGGCGGGAAAAATCTTTTGGCCTGATCAATTGCAACAATGTCAAACACGTCAGACATCGCAAGCGTCACCGTATTTTTTGAATAAGAAATCGGGATTAATTTATTGTGAATTGCAAATTCTTTAGGAATTTTTTTCACCAATCGCGCGTCAATAATTGACGATCTAATATCGAATTTTTTTATGCCACTCGACTCGTTTAAAATATCACCAAGAGCACCTTCCGAGATAAAACCCATATCAACCAAAATGGCCGCAACAGTCTTCGAATTTCTTAACCGAACTTGTTCTTTAAGCGCAATTTCAAGTTGATCGGAAGAAATAACTTTTTTCTCTAAAAGTCTTGAGCCGATATCACCCGAATTTAATTTTGCCTGATTTTTTTTGACCGGATTTTGCGCATCAAAATCAACATTTACTGCGGGAATTTGCTTTGCGGCAACGCTTTCTTTATTTACTTGCGCAGGCTTTGGAACCACTTTTTGATTATCTAAATTTTGCTCTGGTTTCATCTAAGATATTTGATTTCAAATATAAATTGATAGCGCTAAACAAGTTTTATTTTACATAATAATTTCTTGCAAAACCTTGTGTTTCAACGGTTTGCGCAATCAAGAATTAAGAGAAAAAATTGCCAAAATTAACATTGATTTAAAAGTGCCAAAAAACTATAATCAATTTTCAAACATTTTATACAAAAATGTCAAGACCAAACAACAAAATTTATGTCAGCTAGAAATTTCGATACAAATTCAACGATTGTGCGTTTTGCACCATCGCCAACCGGCTATTTACATATTGGCGGCGCAAGAACTGCACTTTTCAATTATCTATTTGCCAAGAAAAATGGTGGAAAATTTTTGCTTCGAATTGAAGACACCGATCAAGCACGCTCTACAAAACCAGCGATTGATGCAATTCTTCAAGGCCTTGACTGGCTTGGTTTAAACCACGATGAAGATTTTGTTTTGCAATCACAAAATCAACCGCGACACAAAGAAGTTGCGCTAAAATTGCTTGAAAGCGGCAAGGCTTATTATTGCTATACTTCGGCGCAAGAACTTGACGAAATGCGCAAAGCGGCCGAAAAAAATGGCGAAGTTTTTCGCTTTAAAAGCCCGTGGCGCGACAAAAATATTGGCGACAACAAGTCTGAGACAAAACCCACAATTCGCCTTAAAGCGCCACAAACCGGCGAAATGATTGTAAATGATTTAGTGCAAGGCGAAGTTCGCGTAAAATATGAAGAAATCGATGATTTAGTTTTGCTTCGCGGCGACGAAACCCCAACTTACATGCTTGCGGTCGTTGTCGATGACCACGATATGAACATCACTCACATTATTCGCGGCGACGATCATTTCACCAACACTTTCCGCCAAAAAGCAATCTACGAAGCCTTGGGCTGGACAGTTCCGCAGTTCGCCCACATTCCACTAATTCACGGCTCTGACGGCGCTAAAATGTCAAAACGTCACGGCGCAACTTCAGTCATCGATTATAAAAAAATGGGATATTTGCCAGAAGCTTTGCGCAATTATTTGCTGCGCCTTGGTTGGAGTCACGGTGACGCCGAAATTATTTCTGACGAGCAAGCAATTTCTTGGTTCAATTTTGATCATGTCACAAAATCGCCCTCACGCTTTGATTTTGCTAAGCTTGACAATCTCAACAAACATTACATAAAACAAAAAAGTGAAGCAGAATTATTCGAACTTGTCGCGCCATTTTTGCTTGAAATAAAATCGACGCAAAATTTCAGCGACCAAGAACGCGAACGAATCACCAAAGCCTTGAAATTTCTCAAAGAAAAACCAAGCAATCTTAAAGAAATCGCGGCTTCGTGCGAAGTTTATTTCGACAGCGCCAAAAATAATTTCGACGAAAACTCGCGCCAAGTTTTGCAAGAAAAACACCAACTATTGACCGAAATTTGTGATTTATTGGTCAAATTAGACATCTGGAACCATGATTCAATCAAAATTGCTCTTTCTAGCTACGCTGAAAAAAACGCGCTTAAAATCAAAGATTTTGGGCCATTGCTAAGACTTGCACTAACTTTCTCACCATCATCTGGTGGCGGAATTTTCGATGTGATCGAAGTTTTAGGTAAAACCGAGGTTGAAAAAAGAATTAAAACATCGCATTAATAGGCTTTTGTTTTTAATTGTCGCACATTTATTCTAAACTTCGCAAGAGCAACAAATTCGCGCGCTCAAAAAACAAGGCCGAACTCACACTTTCAAAACCTAAGATTTAAGCTAATTATAGACGCGCAAAAAAAAGCCTCTCTTCTTGTTAAAAGCGGCAGAGTTTATTACCATGAATCGAAAATGAGTTTTAACCAAGAATTAAAGCGATGCGACTATTTTGATGATTTACAAAAACTAACCCACGCAAGAAAAGCCATTGTCAACACAAACTGTCGCGAAAAAAAACCAAATAATCTTTTGCAGACACAATATTAAAAGCCGAAGCACTGACCCAAAGGGCGCAAATAAAAAATTAATTTTTAAGAGCTTTTAATAATTTTTCATCATTCAACAAAAATTCTATCGCTTTTTGAAACGAAATATTTATATTTTTCGCATTCGTTTCTGCAAGTGGAGCCGCTAAAAAATGCCTATTTTCTATGTGACCTCTATAAATTTCTTTATAACGAACTTGATCATTTTGATTTTTCACTACAGCTTCTAGCGAAGTATTAACTTCTGAGCCAATAGTAAAGAATCCAAAAAGACTTTTATATTTTAAACTCAAAATCGAAACTTCCAAAATAAGACCTCTATCTTTCGCGATAGAGAAGCCTTTTTTTTCAAAACCATTGGTCAACTCGTCTTTCAAAATTAAAGCAAGATTTTGATTATTGTTAATGGCAGCAATCTCGGCTATTCCATTGCCACGACGACCAATCACATAGCTATTTTCTCTTTTATCAAAAGTTGCAACTTTTAAATTAGAATTTTTGCCAATATCAGAAGCAGAAATATTTATTTTTGGAGATATCGCAACATCTTGAGGAATATAAACGCAAGAAATAGCAGAAAGAGAAAAAGTCAATAAAAGGAGGTATTTTTTCATCTGATTGAATATGTGTAAATTTAGGAATCGCAAAACAGAATAAATCGTGAATATTAGATGTTTTTAAAAAAGATAAAAATAAAGGCGATAGTCGCGTTTTAATTGGAAAATAGTCCGAAAACTAATTTCTTTCCTTAAAGGAGGTAATCCAGCCGCAGGTTCCCCTACTGCTACCTTGTTACGACTTAACCCCAGTCACTCCTCCTACCGTGTAGACCTGCCTCCTTGCGGTTAGCTCAGCCTATTCGGGTAGAAACAGCTTCCATGGCTTGACGGGCAGTGTGTACAAGACCCGAGAACGTATTCACCGCGGCGTGCTGATCCGCGATTACTAGCAATTCCAACTTCATGAGGGCGAGTTGCAGCCCTCAATCTGAACTGAGATGGCTTTTGTAGGATTGGCTCGACATTGCTGTTTCGCTTCCCGCTGTAACCACCATTGTATCATGTGTGTAGCCCAACCCATAAGGGCCATGATGACTTGACATCGTCCCCACCTTCCTCCAACTTGTCGTTGGCAGTTTCTTTATAGTTCCCGGCATAACCCGATGGCAAATAAAGATGAGGGTTGCGCTCGTTGAAGGACTTAACCTAACATCTCACGACACGAGCTGACGACAGCCATGCAACACCTGTCTCAATTGTGACTTGCGTCAAAGGTAAATTTCTCTACCGGTCAACTGGATTCAAGGGTTGGTCAGGTTTTTCGCGTAGCATCGAATTAAACCACATGATCCACTGCTTGTGCGGGTCCCCGTCAATTTCTTTGAGTTTTAGTCTTGCGACCGTAGTCCCCAGGCGGAGTGCTTAACGCGTTAGCTTCGCCGCCGAAGCCCAAAGCCCCGACAACTAGCACTCATCGTTTACTGCGTGGACTACCAGGGTATCTAATCCTGTTTGCTCCCCACGCTTTCGTATCTCAGCGTCAATATTGGCGTAGACGATCGCTTTCGCCTCCGGTGTTCCTCTTAATATCTACGGATTTCACCCCTACACTAAGAATTCCATCGTCCCCCACCAAATTCTAGCAAAGTAGTTTCGACTGCAGTTCCCGAGTTGAGCTCGGGGCTTTCACAGCCGACTTACTAAACAGCCTACATACGCTTTACGCCCAATAATTCCGAACAACGCTAGCACCCTTCGTATTACCGCGGCTGCTGGCACGAAGTTAGCCGGTGCTTTTTCTGTGGGTACCGTCATTATCTTCCCCACTAAAAGAACTTTACAATCCGAAGACCTTCATCATTCACGCGGTATTGCTGGATCAGGCTTTCGCCCATTGTCCAATATTCCCCACTGCTGCCTCCCGTAGGAGTCTGGACCGTGTCTCAGTTCCAGTGTGGCTGATCATCCTCTCAGACCAGCTACGGATCATCGCCTTGGTAGGCCATTACCCTACCAACTAGCTAATCCGATAAAGGCTCATCCAACAGCGATAAATCTTTCCCCCTTGCGGGGTAATATATGGTATTAGCTTCGATTTCTCGAAGTTATCCCTTACTGCTGGGTAGATTCCTTTACATTACTCACCCGTTTGCCACTGACATATTGCTATGCCCGTTCGACTTGCATGTGTTAAGCATACCGCCAGCGTTCGTTCTGAGCCAGAATCAAACTCTCAAATTTTGAGTTTGTTCTAGACTTTATAACTCTCATTTCTGGACCCTAAAGTTCAAAAATAAAGAGATAGTCTTAATATTGCTGCGACTATCGCCTTTACTTTTATCTTTTATATGTGTAAAAAACATCTAATATTCACAATTTTAAACAACGTTTTTGAACAAAGAGAACTAAGAATTAAATTCTTGTTTTTTTGAGCATTTCTGCATCAAAAAAGTTTCCGATCAAAAGGGCTAGTAATTCTATAGCGTATAAATTTAAATGTCAAGAGCTATTTTGAAAAAATATTAAGATTTATGCGAGGCCTTATAAATCAAGGGCTCGATAAATGGTTAAACGGGCAATTCGATTTATTTTTTCAAATTATTTTGCAAAAACATTAAGAAAATTGTTTTTGGAGAAACGCCAGATTTCGTTTTTAAATCAATTTCGAGATTTTGAATCGCACCAAGCCAAGAAACAAGAGACTTTAGCTCGGTTTGCTTAAGATGTTTGCGAAATTGAATTTCACTTTTAAAAAACAATTTTTGCGCTTTAACAGATTCTTCAAAATCAATGCCTGCAAGCTCTGTGGCACTTTTTGCGTTATAAAGCTTTTGCAAATAATTAGATAAAAATCTGATCATCATAATTGCGTCAAAACCATTTTTAAAGAGATGATCGCAAGATTTCACGACTTCTTTAGAGTTTTTGGCAACAAAATTATCAACTAAACTGTCAAATGGAATCTCGGCTTGGCCTTGAATCACAAGGTCTATGGCCTCAATTGTTATTTCTTTTTTATCAAGATAAATTGCGATTTTATTAATTTCAGAAGCAATAATTTGGCGATTTTTTCCGATTTTTTCATATAGATATTGCACGATCTCAAAGCCCGAATTTAGGCTATTTCGCGCCAATTGTTGCTCAATAAATTTCTTGATGGTTTTTTCGTCATCTTCATAACAAGCTATGCTCGCAAAAAGATTGTGATTTTCAGCAATTTTGCGCAGAGCGCTTGATTTGTCAAGGTCGCCGGCTTGTATCAAAATAAAATTATCACTTTTTGCGACTTCGGCCGGATTATTCAAAAGGTCTTTCAAGGCGCTTGCTGCTTGAACATCGCAATCTTTTATGATGATTAATTTTCGACCACCTAACATCGAAAAAGAATAAAATTCATCGGCCAAACAGCTTTCTTGCTGGTTAAAACGCTCTTTGTTTAAATGAGCAACCAAGAATTGATCAGATAAATCAGCGACGATTTTTTTGGCAACCGCGTTAAAGCGACTAGTTATCACGCTGATTTCTGGGCCATAAATCAAGGCTCCAGCGATTTTTTCACTAGAGATTTTGGCGATGTAGCTGTCGATTTGGTAATTTGCGATTTTCATTATTTAAATAAACTGAGTAATTCGAAATTTACGAAAAATGATAATAAATTTTACTTGCAAGTCAATATTTATGAGCGCGAATTATTCGCTATTCTATATAAAACATGCGGCGCAAGAAAATGATCTTTATTAATATTTGGGTGCAAAAAATCATCATTTTCGTCTCTTTTCATGCCAATTTTTTCCATAACTCTTTGCGATTTTTTATTGATCTTGGCCGCAAATGACACGATTTCTTGAAGATTGATTTTGTTAAATCCATAATCTAAAACCGCTTTTGCAGCTTCGGTTGCAAAGCCTTGGTTCCATTGATCATGAGCAATTCGCCAGCCAATTTCAACGGCCGGAGTAAACGGCGCTTTAAAATTGACTTCTTTTAGGCCAACAAAGCCGATAAATTCGCGGGTTTCTTTTTTTTCAAGCGCAAAAAATCCGAATTTATTTTGCGCAATTGATTCGCTTTGCAACACGACAAAATCTTGAGTTTCAACCAAATCAAGGGTTCGCGGGAAAAATTCCATCACTCTTTCATCGGCGTTAATTTCGGCCAAAAATAAAATGTCATCTTCGTTATAATCTCGAAGGATTAATCTTGCGGTTTCAATAATAATCATATTTAGTCATTTAATTATTAATGCAAAATTGTATTATGTGACTTCTGTTTAGTTTTTTCAAGAAGAACTTTGATTTAGACGCTTAAAAAAGCAAGGTCAGCGATGTTATTTAGAAAAGATTTTTTGCAGCAAAGTTCTGAAATAAAAATTTTTCTCACCATTTTGTTTAAGCAAAAATCTGCCGTCAATAATTTGAGTTTTTTCGTCAAATTTTTGCGCAGGCCTTTCTGGCGGACTTTCTTCGCGATAAATTAACAAAAAGTTTTGGGGATTTCTTTTGACTTCGTCACTCAACTCAATTTTTGCAATATTATTTTTTGTCAATAACTTTGCCATGCATCCATAAAAATTTTTCTTTTCACCTTTTTTTAAGCCAAAAATTGATTTTTCAAAATTTTTAAGCCCCTCAAGGCGTGGTTTATAGGAACTTCCACCAATTTCGATCAACACCAAACTTAGAATTTTTAATGCGATTTTTGGCGATAATTCTTGATATTTTTTCACATCAATTAAAAATGCGCCTTCTTTTTGAAAAATCAAGATTTGACGGGCTTTTTCAAGCAAAATTTCATCTTCAGATTCTTTTTTGTCGCTAATAATTTCGCTGAATTTCACGATTCTTTCTTGAATCAGCTCAGATTCGGGCAGCGACGACAAAAATTTGCGGATTTTATTGCGCAAAAATTTTTCATCTTCGTTTGATTCATCTTCGAAATGCGCGATTTTTTTTGCTTTTAAAAATTGTTGCAACTCACTTTTTTGCGTTGACAAAAATGGCCGACAGAGCTTGATTTTCTTGTGACTTGAAACTTCTTTCATTTTCGAAAGTCCGTCAATTTGACTTCCGCGAAAAAGACGAATCAGAAAATTTTCGGCCAAGTCATTTTGGTGGTGCGCTAAAAAAAGATGATCGATTTTTTGTTTGATGCAATAGTCATAAAGCAGACGATAGCGCTCTTCACGAAGCTTTGCCTCGATATTTGATTTTGGTAATTTTGCGCTCTCAATTGTCAGAATTTCGTGAGCGATTTTATGTTTTTCTAAGATTTTTGAAAGCATCAAAGCCTCATTTGACGAGCCTTTGCGCATTTTATGATCAACCGTAATTGCGCTAAGCTTAACACCGTGCGCGCGACAAAATTCGTCAAGCGAAAACACCAACGCCATCGAATCAACACCGCCCGAAACAGCAACGCCAAGAGTTTTTGGAAGTTTATCAAAATTGCCAGCAAAGAATTTTTCGATCACTTTTTTCATTTCAAAACTCACAAATCAAATTTCATTCCTTCGTGACTTGCCACGAAACCTTGTTTTTCATAGAACCTTTTCGCATCAACTCGCGATTTATTTGTCGTCAATTGAATTATGGCGCAATCATTTTGGCGCGCGAAATTTTTGATCTCAGACATCATTTTTTCACCGATTTTTTGTCCGCGAAAAGACATTTTAACACGAACCGCCTCAATTTGCAACCTTGTTGTTCCTTTAAATGTAAGGCTTGGCATTATTGTTAAATGACAAGTTGTAACAATTTCATCATCGATTTTGCCAATCATTAAATATTGATTTTTATCGGACGAGATTTTGGCGAAAGCTTTTTCATAAGCTGACAAGTTGTTTTTATCAAGCGATTCGCGCGATTTTCCTAAATCATCTTGCGTCAATAATTCGACGATTGCGCTTAAGTCTGATATTTTGGCGCGCTGAAAAATAATGGGTTTCATAATTGTTTTCATAGTTAAGATAGCGACATATCTTGACCCGCTTCCTCTTGGCCAGCAGACGCCGCAGCAGCAGCAACAACTTCTGGACTTCGCTGTGGAACGCCGTATATTGTTTGCGATTCTTTAATTCTATTTCCTCGCTCACCATTCACAAAAACTATATTTCTGTCAATAATCGAAGATCTAGTTAGGGCATTATCATGAAAAACCTCGCACACAACTTTTTGGACATGCTTTTTTGTTTTTTCATCACGCTGAAAATTCTCTGTAATTTCTGGATGATATCCATGAAGCGCATCAGGCATGAAACCCCCGTAACCTTCTTCGCTTGGCGCTAAAATCTGTTCTTGCAATTCAGGGGCAATTCCCCGCTGACAAAGGGCGAGTGAAGAATCTCTAATCAAACTGATATTTCTAGCTTTCGACCAAACTTGCGCAAAAACATCAAGCGCGACGACAGAAGCTAGCGAATGTTTTGCATCAACACCCGCTTCAATTGCGGGCGATTCCATTAATTTTACGTAAATCTGGCGCATAATTTCTGCACAAAACGCGTCTTTTCTCGAGGTGTGATCATGAATTGGACCAATTTGCGCAAGAAGCTCGGGATTGACAATATAGTGCAAAACTTCTTTCTTGAGCGGATCGCGACAATTTCTCTCATAAATAGCGCAAACATTAGTTTTTACTTCATGAATTCTGGCCTGATTTCCTTCTTGGCAAGACCAGTGGGCAATAATTTTAGAAATCATAGACAGAGGCGCAAGAATGCTTTGTTGTGACAACATTCTCATGAAACCATTATAGTCATGCCCTTGAATATCGCCTTTTAATTCATTTGGGAAAAGTTCGAACATTTTGCAATAAAACTCGCCTAATTCTTTTTCTAACATTTCTAAATTAGCAACATCAACATAGCGAGAAATTTTATGTCTTTCTTCATCTTGAATTGACAATAAATTATCCAAAAAACTTATGTTTTTTAACAGCATATTAGCAACATCATAAAACTCAGCTATCGCAATTTCATGAAGCAAATCAACGCTCGAAAGACGCTTCAAACATTCGTCCTTAGCCAAATCTGGAGATTGCATAAGTCGCCCCAAATTAAACCCAGTTTTTTGTGATTTTCTAGAACCGGAGCCGAGAGCAATAAGAAATAAATCGGCATTAGGCAAAGTTGCACATCTGCTAACCATCTCGACATTGCCGCGTCTTAAAGCTTCGAAAAAAATATAATTATTATCCGCAGCCGAAAAAGACATTTTATTTGCGACCCTTGACGAAGAAAGTGAACCTTCCAAAGATCGGCCAGAAAATAGCAACGTCAACCGTTCGATTCCACGCGGCAATTCTTTTTCGATAATATCAAACATTTTAATCGCATCATCAAAATTGCCGAGTCGAACGCACTCTCGAGCAGCTTCATAATTTTCTTCAGCAATCATCGCCTCTTTTTCTTGCTGGGTTTTGCCCGCAAAAATATCCTCAAGCGTCTCCGTTAATAATCTTTGTGAAAGTTGCGACATATTCTTTTAATTTAAACTTAGATTAAAATAGTGTCGAAAGCGCGATAATTGTCAAGAATTAATGCCGATGATAATTATAAGCATTTGGCGCAACAAAATCAACCACCACTGATAATTTTTAAGCAATCTTCATAATCAAATAATTTTAACAAAACCCGAAATTTCGCGCTCTTGACCTCACTTAGTTTTTCATCTTCATTCAAAATAACCTGCGCATTTTTGCTCGCGATTTTTAACAAATCGAGATCAGTTTCAAGGTCGGCAATATTGAATTGGGGCATTCCACTTTGTTTTGTGCCAAGCATTTCGCCACTTCCGCGCAATTTTAAATCTTCTTCGGCAATAAAAAATCCGTCATTGCTTTCGCGCATTGTTTTCAGACGCTCTTGCGCGATTTTGCCATATTTTTTTCCGTATAGCAAAATGCAATAAGATTTTTTGTCGCTTCGACCAACTCGTCCACGAAGTTGATGAAGCTGTGAAAGTCCGAAATTTTCAGCGTTTTCAATAACAATAATTGTCGCATCGGGCACATCAACGCCAACTTCAATAACCGTTGTCGCAACCAGAATTTGTGGGCTTTTTTCGTCGTTGCGAAGCTTAAAATTCTCCATAATTTCTTCTTTTTGCGCCGATTTCATTTTGCCGTGAATCATCGCCACTTTTTCTTCACCGAAAATTTTTTGCAGCTCTTTATGTTTAGCCTCGACAGATTGCAAAAGTGGCTCTTGAGGCGCATCAGCATTGCCTTGCGAATCGTCACCATCAACATCTTCAATCATCGGGCAAATCCAATAAACCTTCTCGCCCCTTTCAAGCGCTCGCTTCACGCCATCAAAAACATCACCCGCCGCATTTTGCGATTTCACCAAAGTGTCGATTTTAAGCCTGTTTGCGGGTTTTTCGTCCAAAATAGAAATGTCCATATCGCCATAAAAACTCATCATCAAACTTCGTGGAATGGGCGTCGCGCTCATCAACAACACATCAACATCTTTGCCTTTTTCTACCAATTTCAAGCGCTGCATGACGCCAAAACGATGCTGTTCATCAATCACCGCAAGACCCAAATCAGCAAACTCAACGTCGTCTTGCAAGACGGCGTGCGTGCCGATTAAAATATCGATTTTTCCTTCACGCAAATTGCGCAAAATTTTCTCACGTTGCGACTTTTTAGTTTTCGCGGTCAAAATTTCAATCACGGGAATTTTTTTCTGCGAATTTGTTGCTCGAGTTTTTGACGAAGAACTCTCGGCGCCAGAATCGCCAAGAAGCCTCTTGAAATAAGCGAAATGTTGATCAGCCAAAATCGAAATCGGCACAACAACACAAGCTTGCTTGCCACAAGAAACCGCAAGCAAACAAGCGTGAATCGCAACAATCGTCTTGCCCGAGCCCACGTCGCCCTGCAAAAGTCGCAACATCGTTTTTGGCGACAACATATTTTGGCGAATTTCGTCCGCCGCCTTCATCTGCGCGTTTGTAGGCGCAAAAGGCAATGACCGCAAAAATTCCTCAGCGCGCTCATCGCAAATTTCTGGCATCGGTTTAGTTTTTTCTTCGCGCCGACGAACCAACATCATCGCGATTTGCCAAGATAAAAGCTCGTCATATTTCAAGCGCTGCAAGGCTTTTTGCTGAGTAATTTCAGACATCGGCGCATTATTTGAATCTTTCAAGCCAAAATTATGCAATGCTTTAAAAGCCGGCACAAACAGCGGCCAACCTTGTTTCTCACGCAAATTTTTATCAATCCAATCGTTATTTTTCGCTTTTTCTTCGTCAAATCTAGCGTCCAAAAACTTCAAAATCTCAACAATTTTCGCGCGCAAAAACTTCTGCGTAAGCACGCCAGATAAGGGATAGACTATATTTTCGCGCGGCAATTCATCAATTTTTTGCGCATCAACAATTTCAAGCGGATGAGTAATCTGATTTTCACTTAAAGATTTGTTCAAAACCCCAAGAACCGCTATTTCGCGCCCCACCGCAAGCTTTTCCATTTGCCCTGGATAAGTTTTAAAAAACACCAAATTCACAAAGCCCGTCGGCGAATAACCCACAATTTTATAAGGTTGACGCCGATTTTCTGGCTTAATATGAGCTTCAATTTTCAACTTCAAAACCACCAAGGCGTCACTTTGAACCTCGAATAATTTCGGACAAAATAAAATACTCTCAAACCTTGAAGGTCTAAGCAATAACAAGTTAAATAATTTGTTCTTTCCAATTAAATTAACCAAATTTTTCTCAAAAAATTCAGCAACATTTTTTAAAATTGAAAAAGGCGAATTGAGAAATTGCAGAGTTGAAAAATCGTGATATTTTATCAATCTTTTCGACATTTTTTAGATTTTACCAGATTTTAAAAACTAGAATTATCGCACGCTAAAACTAAGATTTACTATTTTTAACAAGGAAATTTGAGGAAAAATTGCGACAAAAAATATAATTTGCATCAAGCAACGCAACGTTATTATTCGAGCAAATTCTTGCCAAAAATTCGAAGTTAAAAATAGACAAACTTATTTTAGCATTATTATTCTTCGCCGCGCGCATCACGACGCTTCTCATCGCGCGCCTTTATTGACTCGCGCTTATCATAAAGTTTTTTTCCTTTCGCAAGTCCAAGCAAAACTTTCGCCCTTCCTTTTCTAAAATAAATTTTCAAAGGAATCACAGAATAGCCCTTTTGCGCCATTTTGCCGACAATTTTCCCCATCTCTTTTTTATGCAAAAGCAATTTTCTTTTGCGTCGCGGCTCGTGATTAAATTTATTGGCGCCTCCATATTCGCTAATCATGCCATTGACCAAAAACAGCTCGCTATTTGCTTCAGCAGCATAAGCATCATTAAGGTTTGCGCGCCCATCTCGCAAAGATTTCACTTCGCTTCCAACCAGCATAATTCCCGCTTCAATCTCTTCTTCTATCGTATAATTAAAATATGCTTTTCTGTTTTGTGCAATAATTTTCATAACTATCTTTTTCCTTTCAAAATTTCCACAAAAAGCTTTTCTAGCCCAGAAATCACAACATTAGCTTCATATTTCTCAAAGAATTTTTTATGAGCATTTATAGCCAATTTTTTCGCGAATTCCTGATCATTATTGAGTCTCATAATTTCGCGCGCCAACAATTCTGGCATTTTTTTTGCATCATCTTTCGAAACTTTAATGCCATCAACTTCGTGATCGATAATCTCTTCTGGGCCCCAACTATTGCTGGTTATAATCGGCGTGTTATAAAGCATCGCCTCAAGCAAAACTATTCCAAAAGTTTCGCTTGAAGATGGCAACATAAAAATATCAATATTTTCAAAAAAAGTTTTTTTATCATCGGTCCATCCCAAAACTTTGAAGTTTTTTTCAAGGCCCAAATCGCGCGCCAACTCTTCGAGTTCTTTTTGCTTAGTCCCCACTCCGCCAATCACATATTCGCATTCAAAACCCTGATCTTTCAAAATTTTCATCGCATATAAAACCTTATCGAAATTTTTCTCAGGATAAATTCGCCCCAAAGACCCAAGTTTCAAAGGCTTGCGGAATTGTGGCTTTTCTAAAAATTTATAATCTTGCGCCACCTCAATCATATTTGGCACCGCAACCGCTCTATTTTTCGGCATTCCTGCCTCAATTAATTTTTGCGTAAAATAAGAATTCACCGCCAAAACATAATCAGCCTTCAAAAACTTTTCGACTTTAATGCCGTGATTTATCACGATCAATGGCGCTTTGCTACAAGTTAAAAACTTCGCGATTCTTACAAAATAAAGTGCGCGCTTCGAATGACATAAAACAATTTCAGGGCGAAATTTATAAAATAATTTCGTCATCTTAAATATTGTCAAAACATCAAATCTTGCAAATGCCGACATGGTTTCGACCTTACAGCCACATTGCTCTACTTTATCAATATAGGATATGCCTTTTTGCACAACAGACACAACATTATGTCCGAATTTCACAAAATATTTTGAATAATCTATAAAACAACGCTCGACGCCAAACACTTGATTGTCGTGAGTCGCCTTGTTGTGATTGAACAAAATATTTAATATTCTCATATTTTTTAAAGCAAAGTTAGAAAAACAATAAACCCACCATAAGATTACTGCCAAGCGGCGAGAAAGTCAAGAAAGCGAATTTTGATAATAACGAATAGTGAAAAAATAAACGCATAATTTTGCTTGAAACTCTCTATTTAAAAGGTCAAGCAACTGTTTAGCTTTATATTCTTAGCCATTTCTTGCGCATTTAGGCAAAATAATTGAGATTTAGACCGAAATTAGAAACGTATTGGCATTAATATTTCCTAAGAAAAAATGAACTTGCAGCGCCGAAACACGGCGCTTTCGACAGAAATATCGCGCTATTTTAGATTAATAAGCGCGTTTTTACGATGCCTTTCAATATTATCACGACTTATCATAAATCGACTCAAATCAGCGCCAACCAATCGCACACCCGAAACCGCTTTAACTTTCGCCGGATCAATCACGCGACCATTTTCAACCACCTCAAAATGCAGATGCGGCCCAGTTGAACGACCCGTCGTACCAACATAAGCGATAATATCGCCCTGCTTCACTTTCGAGCCAACTCTATATTTCCCAAAACGACTCGCGTGGGCGTAAGCCGTAGAATATTTATCATTGTGCTTAATTTTAACGAAGTTTCCATAACTTCCGAAACGCGAAGAATAAACAATCGTGCCGTTTCCGGCCGCAAAAATTGGCGTTCCTGTCGGTGCCGCAAAATCAACGCCTTTGTGCAATTTCGAATAACCAAGAACTGGATGACGCCTAAAACCAAAGCCCGATGAAATTCGCGCCCCGTTAACCGGCGTTCTAAGCAAAGACTTTCTCACGCTATTTCCTTTTTTATCAAAATATTCAGTTTCCCCGCTTCTCACTTGATGCGCATACATTTCAATTTCACGCCCACGCAACTTTAAAAACGAGAACAACACAGAGCCATCGCGCACTTTGCGACCATTTTCAGTGTAATAACTCTCAACCAAAATCTCGAAAGCATCGCCACTTCTGATGTCGCGCTGAAAGTCGACGTCATATCCATAAAGCGCAATCATATTCATCACCGCGTTTGGCGAGGCTCCGGCGTCTGTCGCGTCAACAAACAAGCCATTTTTAATCACGCCAACATATTTCACAATTTTCTTAACCAGAACTTGTTTTATCTCTTTCGCCTTATATTCGCCACTCTCAAGCCTCGTCACCACATATTCAATTTCTGGCGAAATCACCACCTTAAACTCGCTCAAAAAAACCTCGCGCTTCATATTTTCGAGGCTCTGCTCATTTTTATTATAACTAACCTTAATCTTATATTTCGCAATCATGCTGGTTCCAACCGATATCGTGCGCGGTGAATAAACTTTTTTCAAAGCATTCAAAATTGCGAAAGTATCAGACTCGCCAAGCCCAATATCAATAAGAAAATTCAACATATTGTCGCCGGGCTTTATGCGCCTTTCAACAATTTGAACTTGGTCAAAATCTAAAGTTTTCCCATCTTGCGTAATGTGAATTTTTATCGGATGTTGCCTTTGCGCAACTTTTTGCTTCTCTTTATAATCAACTATATAATGCTGAACATAAAGAACGCCGTTAAAAAGTAAAAAAGTTATGAGAATTGCAATCGAAATTGGTCGAAAAGCTCGGTGATCGATGATTTTTTCAATTAATTCTAAAATTTTTTCAAAATTAATTTTTTTAGTTTTGCGGGAAGATCTTTTCAAAATTCTCTAAAAATTAAGGTTTATACTGCAATTTTAAGCAAAAACATCTAAAAAATGATGAATTTTTGCCAAAAATGCCATTTTTCTGGTCATTTTCGACTTTTTAAAAAAATTCTAAAAAAACCCTTGCAAGAGGTCAAAAAATATGGTATACTACACATCCCCCCTAATTTTAAGCAAAATTGGGCCGGATCTGTTTTTCACGAAAAATTGCTAAAATTGCAATTTAGGCGAAACGATTTCTATCGAGAAATCGGTTTTGAAAATTGGTATCAAAACCAACTATAATATTTTCAAAATTAAATTAATATCGCTATTTAAGAATTTTAGAATTTTTTTTAAAAAAATCAACAACATAACGAACAACTATGAAAAGTAAAAATAAAAAGGCGAAAAAAATTGCGAAAAAAACTAATTCAAAATTGGTAAAGAAAAAACCATTGCAAGCTAAAAGCAAAACGGTTGCAAAAAAATCGGCGCCAAAAAATAAAGCAAAAACTAAGCCCGTGAAGGCCTTGAAAAAAACGGAGAAAAAGACTAAAAATTCTGCCCAGAAAAACAAAATAAAAGCAAAAACAAATAAGCTAAAAGACAAGAAGCTGGTCAATAAAAAAGTTAAAACAAAAATAAAAACGGCAAAAAAACCAGTTAAAAAAATTGAAAAAAAATTGAAAAAACCAGCTTTGCCGGTTAAAAAAACACCAGATAAAAAAAATAAAGGTAAAAAAATCGCAAAAATTCTTGAAGCAAGAAACGCAAAAAATGAAAAAGTCGCGAAAGAAAAAATCGTAAAAATCGAAGTTAATAATGTTGTTGATTTGCGCGCAAAATTCGCCGAAAAGAAAGTCAGTTTCAAAATTAATGATTACGTAATTTATCCATCTCACGGCATTGGAAAAATCATAGACATCGAAACCACGATGGTTTTAGGACAAGATTTCAGCTGTTATTTAATGTATTTTGAAAAAGAAAAACTAACTATTAAAGTTCCGTTGAAAAACGCTGAAAACATTGGACTTAGACCACTTGCATCGAAAGAGCAAATGGATGAAGTTTTCACGATTTTAAGAAGCGGTGTCAAGAAAATGAAAGGGATGTGGAGTCGCCGCGCTCAAGAATATGAGTCAAAAATCAACTCAGGAAATATAATCGAATTGGCCGAAGTTTTGCGCGATTTAGCGCGCGACATCGAAGACGGCGAACGCTCTTATAGCGAGAGAATAATCTATGAAACTGCTGTTTCTAGACTTGCGGCCGAATATGGTGCGGTTTATAAAGTTGACGCCGAAGCCGCAAAAGAAGCCGTAATTTCAACCGCGAAAGACAAGCTTAACTCTGACAATAAAGTCGTGGTGAGCGACGAATTTGAATATGATTTGCCAAAAGATGATGAGGAAGACGAAATCGAAGAAGAGGCCGAAGAAGAAGAGGACGAAGATGAAGAAGAGGAAGAAGATTTTGACGATGAAGATTTTGATGACGAAAAGCCAAAAAAGAGGAGAAAATAAATGCCAAAAAGCAAAGATGGCAACGCTCTTGAGCTTGTCGATATTGTCAAAAAATTTGGGGCAAAAAACCAAAAAGTCGTCGCACTTGACGAAGTAAATTTGACATTGAAAAAAGGTGAAATTTGCGCGCTAATCGGACCTTCCGGCTCTGGCAAAACCACTCTACTTCAAATCGCCGGCTTGCTTGACAGCACAAATTCTGGGAAAATTTTCATCGACGGAATCGAAGCTTCAAAAGCTGACGACAAAACCAGAACAAAAATTCGCCGAGAAAATATCGGCTTCATTTATCAATTTCACCATCTTTTGCCTGAGTTTTCGGCGCTTGAAAATGTCGCACTGCCCTTGTTGATTCGCGGCTTGAAAAAAGATGAGGCTTTTGCTGAAGCGAAAAAAATTCTCCACCTCGTTGATTTGCAAAACAGAATGGATCACAAGCCAACAGAACTTTCGGGTGGACAGCAACAGCGCACCGCGATTGCTCGCGCTATCGTCGGAAAACCATCATTAATTCTTGCGGACGAGCCAACCGGAAACCTTGATTCAGTTAATTCTTCAAACGTTTTTGATTTACTTCGAAATTTATCAAGCGACCTCAACATCGCCTGTTTATTGGTCACGCACAATCTTGAGCTTGCCAAAAAATTGCCACGCCAAGTTGAAATTCGCGACGGGAAAATTGCTTAGAAACCTCTCTTCATCAACTAGTTAAACATTTGGGCGAGAAGTTTTTGCGAATCAAGAATCCGATCTCAATTAAACTTACACCATTTTCCATCAATGATTAGCCTTTAGGCAAAATAATTTGAGGATAATTATTAGCGAAAAATGGCATTAAAGAAGTGTCAAAACGAGAATTTCCAGCTATTCAAGCTCGCACAACCCTCGTCAAAGCGCCAAATTAATATCCTTGGCGATAATTTTGCTGATAATTTTGTTGATATGGCTGATTTTGATAATATTCACCACCACTTCTTGCCGGCGCACCATATCCTTGATTCATCGATCCACCGCCATTATTATAACCACCATTATTGCCGCCACTCGCACCACCAGAAGCGCCAGAATAAGGAATCACCACCGAATATTTTGGCTGCTTAAAGTCACGGCAATAAACCGACCAAGCTGAAAACGCTGGCAAAACTAACATTGTTCCAATCGCATCAGCCAAACATCTTCCGCCCTCAGCCTTATTAGAACGCACAGCCTGCCAACTTTCAAGCTTAACTTGCGCAGTTCCATATCCTTCTTTCGTCAAAACTGCGGTATAATTTTTCGGCTCAATTCTAATTGTTGCTGGCGTTTTACCATAATTTCTGCCTTCGATAAAAATATCAGCGCCAGAAGGCGAGCTTTCTATGGTCAAATCAACCTCTTTCTTGTTCATAAGATAAGCACAAGACGCAGCGTTTTGCAACAAAACCGCCAAAACCGCCACTTTCAACACAGATTTTATAATTTTCATATTTTTAAATATTTTTAACAATTTCTAGATTATATCACATTTTTGGACGAAATGCAACTTTTTTCTTACAAACTATTTCTTCCAGCGATTATGAACCCAAAACCATTGATGCGGAAATTCTCTTATCCAATCTTCTAATTTTTTATTAATCATTCGCGTCAAATCGAGAATGTCCTTATTTAAATCATCTGATTTTTTAAATTCAAGAGGTTTTTCAATTTTTATTTCAAACTTGAACTCTTTATTGATACGAATTGAGCGCGCCGCAATCAGCGGAACGTCATATTTTAAAGCAATCCGCGCCAGTGAAGTTGTCGTAATTGCATCATCATGAAAAAACTTAACTAGCTCGCCTTCGCTAGTTTTTTGGTCGGCCAAAATTACAACATATTGGCCATTTTTTATCGCCGCAATAATTTCGCGACTTCCTTTCGAACTTTTCGCAATCAATTTTGTATCGCGAATTTGCGCCGTCATTTTTTCAACATAAGGATTGTTCAGGGGCCGATAAACAGTGCTTACATCGAAGCCCAAATTCGCTAAAATCTTCGGCCCAATTTCCCAATTTCCAATATGCGCCGAAAAAATTAAACCGCCTTTTTCTTTGTTATTTTTGATAAAATCAATGTTTTGCAAAGTTTCTTCATCAATAATAACATATTTTTTCAATAAATTTTGCGGATTTTCTCGCGAAATGTGAACATATTCTCCGACAATTCTACCAAGATTATCCCACATATCTTCAACAATTTCAAGCTTTCGTGCCTTGTTTAAATTTGGCAAAGCTTTAGAAATATTGTCAAAAGCTAATTTGTTTGTCGAGTGTCTTTTTCCCACAGTTTTTGCCAAAAATGCCGCAAAATTTGACGCATTTTTAGGCCCCAAAAAACGAAAAAACAAAAGCGCAAGCCAGACAATTAAAGCCTCGAGCAAATAACGAATTTTTTTCAACAAATTTTTCATTAGACACTGTTAACAAAGTTAAAATACTTGAGATTTGGACATATTTTTAGCGCTTTTTGAATAAAATTGCAAGAAATATCGGATATATTTTGAGCAATTTTATTCGAAAATAAGCAAAAATAGAGCGGAATATAAAGTGTCTTAACTTTGCTAACAGCGCCAACTTTTCTTTAAAATTTCCCTAATTTTTTCGATGATTATTTCTTCATTTTTAAACTTGAATTCAATATCTAGAAAATCGATTTTTTGACGATATTCTTCATCAAATTTTACCCAATCTTTTTTAGTGCAAACAAGCTTCGCGCTAATATTATCAGCCTTTTTCAAAAGATTATCCAAGTCAGATTTTGCATAAAAATAATGATCGGCAAAACTCACGGTTTCAACTAAATTTAATTCTTGTTTTCGCAAAAAAGAATAGAATTTTTCAGGATAAGCAAGTCCGCAAAACGCCATTAATTTTTGATCGCGAAATTTGTCTAAATTGGTCGCACAAATTTCGGCTTTCACCACTTTATTTTTTGCAATTTCGCCGCTTAAAATTTCTTGCAAATCACTTTCGATTTCGCCAACAACTATAATTAAATCAGAAATTTTCAATCCACTCTCAACGCCTTGTCTTAGTGGCCCCGCAGGAAATAAAAAACCATTTCCGAATTTAATTTTTCCATCAATTACTAAAATAACCACATCTTTTTTCAGCGAATTATTTTGCATTCCGTCATCAAGAATTATCGCTTGAATTTGCGACATTTTCTCGATTTCTTTGACGCCAGAAAGCCGATTTTTTGCGATAAAAGTTGGCGCAATTTCGGCCAAAATCAAGGCTTCGTCGCCAACATCTTTAGCGCTTGAGCGACCAACTTGAACTTGACAAAAATCACTTTGCGCCCCGCCATATCCACGACTTAAATAACAAAAATTGGCGCCAAAATTTGATCGCAAAATCTTGCCAATTGCGACCGCGCTTGGCGTTTTTCCTGAACCGCCAACGGTAATGTTGCCAACACAAATTATCGGCTTGCGGCTTTTTTGCGGCTTAATTGTCGCGCTTAAAACTCGCGTCAAAACCGCATAAACAAAGGATAGGGGCAATAAACAAAAAGCGATAATATTTTTCTTCAACCAAAATTTTGGCGTTTTTATCAACATAATTATTATTTTATTTCGCAAAAATTTTAATCGCAACAGCCGCCAAAATCAATATTTGCCAAGATTCTACAAATTTTTTCAAGAAAATCAAGTGTCGCAAATTTTATTTTTCCAACTTAAAATCGGGCGAAAAATTTTCTTTTTCAATCGCCAAAACTTGCGAAGAAAATCGGCCATTTTTCATTTCTACCACAATTTCATCGCTAATTTTTATTTGTTCGATCAAAGAAATCAGAGCGCCATTTTTGTTTTTTATCAAGCAAAATCCGCGATTTAAAATTTCTTGATAATGATTCGCTTTCAATAATTTTTCTAAATTTCGCAATTTATTTTCAACATTTTGCAAAATATTTTCTGTTTTCACCGCTAAAATTTGCGAAAAATGGGCAATTTTATATTTTTGCATTTCGACTTTATTAAGAATTTCGTTTTTAGAAATTAACTTTCCAAGCAAGTTTTCTTGTTTTTCATTAATCGCATAAACGAAAGCAAAATCAAGCTTTTGCGCGACATTCCTAAATTTATCTAAAATATTCGCAAACATTTTTTCGGGCGAAATAATATATCTCTCAAGATTACCCAAATATTCTTGTCTATTGTGCAAAGCCATATTTTGCGCCACTTTCAAAGATTTTTGCAAATATTGAAGATTGTCTTTTAAGTCTTGCAATATCGGCGTCGCAATTTCTGCGGCCGCGGTGGGCGTTGGCGCGCGCAAATCGGCAACATAATCAAGCAAACTGAAATCGGTTTCGTGACCAATTGCCGAAATTATAGGAATGTCGCACTTAAAGGCCTCGCGCACTAAATCTTCGTCGCTAAACGGCAATAAATCTTCGATCGAGCCGCCACCGCGCGCAATTATCAACAAATCTGGCCGCCTGTCACCTTTAGTTTTGGCGAAAAATTTAATTGCCTTCACCACTTCTCTCGCCGCACTTTTGCCCTGAACCGCGACCGAATAAATCATCACATGCGAAGGACATCTCGCCTCAATTCGATGCAAAATATCCTGCACAACCGCGCCGGTTTGCGAAGTTATAACGCCAATTCTGCGCGCAAAAAACGGCAATTCTTTTTTGTGAATTTCGTCAAACAAACCTTCGCTCGCAAGCTTTTGACGCCTCTTCTCAAGCATTTCCATAATCGCACCAACACCAGCAACTTCAACCTTCTCAACAATAATTTGATAATTCGAACGTGCGCCAAAAGTCGTGATTCGTCCAAAAGCGACAATTTGCAAACCATCCGCAATGTCAAAATCGATTAAATCCGCAGCGTCTTTGAAACAAACCGACGACAAAACTGCCTCTTCATCTTTAAGCGAAAAATAAATATGTCCACTCATCGCGCGCTTTAAACCACTAATTTCGCCCCTGATTTTCACATAGCCAAAAGCGTCTTCGACCACCATTTTTATCGACCTACTAAATTCCGCAACACTAAATTCAGGAATATTCATCATTTTTTAAAAATTTTACAATTTTTCTTGTTTTTTAACATTTTTATTGCAACAATTATAATAGCTTTTTTTAAAAAGTAAGCAATTTGTTTGTAAGATAGTTTTTCGCGTTAGCTTACAACCAAGAATACAAACCCTTTAATTAAACAACATTATGTCAATAAACAAAGTAATTTTAGTAGGAAATGTCGGGCAAGATCCCGAAATTAGAACAACCCAAGACAGCCGCGAGATTGCGACTTTTTCTCTTGCAACTTCCGACAGCTGGAAAGATAAATCTTCGGGCGAGAAAAAAGAAAAAACCGAATGGCATCGCGTTGTGATTTTCTCACAAGGCCTTGTTGGAATCGCCAAAAGCTATGTCAAAAAAGGCACCAAGCTTTATATCGAAGGCCAATTGCAAACCAGAAAATGGACGGACAGCAACGGCGCTGAAAAATATACAACCGAAATCGTTTTGCAAAATTATAATTCAACTTTGCAAATCCTTGATGGCAAAGGCGGCGAAAGCTCTACTCCACGCTCATCAAACGGCGGATCATCTAAAAAAGGCGGCGATGTTTCAATCGAAGAAATGGATGACGAAATTCCGTTTTAGGTCATCTTAAACTTCATCGCATTTGTAAATTTTACGCGAAAAATTACAGATGCGATGATTTTTATTATTAAAATCAGTTCACGACAAATCCCATTTTTTAAACGAACTTCATCAAGCTAATCATTGAGATTTGCGAAAAAATCCCAAAAAATCCACTCATAAATTATTGCATTTTTTATTTTTGTCTGCTAAAATTCGATAATATTTCAAAAAATAATACAGCAAAATGGTAACAGTTACGATTAACAACCGAGAAATTGAAGTGCCCGAAGGCATTACTTTGATTCAAGCCTGCGAAATGGCAGAAGTTGAAATCCCGCGCTTTTGCTATCACGAACGCCTTTCAATTGCCGGAAATTGCCGCATGTGCCTAGTTGAAGTCGTTGGCGGCCCTCCGAAACCCGTGGCCTCTTGCGCCATGCCAGTCGCCGGCGGAATGAAAGTTTTTACTGATTCGCCAATGGTTAAAAAAGCCCGCGAAGGCGTAATGGAATTCTTGCTTGCCAACCACCCGCTTGACTGCCCAATTTGTGATCAGGGCGGCGAATGCGATTTGCAAGATCAAGCCTATCAATATGGCAAAGATAACAGCCAATATCACGAAAATAAGCGCTCCGTCAAAGACAAAAACCTCGGCCCGCTTGTCAAAACTGAAATGACACGCTGCATTCAATGCACAAGATGCGTGCGCTTCACAACCGATGTTGCGGGCGTGTCAGAGCTTGGCGCTGTTGGTCGCGGTGAAACTATGGAAATCACTTCTTACCTCGAAAAAGCCCTAACTTCAGAGCTTTCTGGCAACATAATCGATCTTTGCCCCGTTGGCGCTCTAACTCTCAAGCCTTATTCATTTAACGCCAGAAGCTGGGAACTTCAAAAAACCCAAACAATCGACGTAATGGACGGCCTTGGAAGCAACATACGCCTTGACTCACGCGGAGTTGAAATTATGCGAATTTTGCCTCGACTCAACGAAGAAATTAACGAAGAATGGATTTCTGACAAAACCAGACTTGCCTATGAAGGCCTGAAATATCAGCGTCTTGACAATGTTTATGTTAAAAATAACGGCAAGCTTGAAAAATCTGATTTTAATTCTGCATATAAAATCATCGCACAAAAAATAAAATCACTCAAAGGCAGCGAAATCGCGGCTTTTAGCGGAAAATTATCATCAGTTGACGAGATTTTTGCACTCAAAAAATTGATGGAAAAAATTGGAAGCGAAAATTATGATTGCCGCTTAAACGGCGAAAACATTGATTCAAGTGATCGCGCCTCATTTTTATTTAACACTCAAATCGCCGAAATTGAAAATTGCGACACTTGTTTATTAGTCGGTGTCAACCCTCGTAAAGACGCGCCAGTTCTAAACGCGCGCCTTACAAAAAAATCACTAAACAAAAATTTCAAGATTGGCGCAATCGGCACCGATGCTGACTTAACCTATAAATATCAAGATTTAGGAAGCGACATTAGTGCGCTTGAAAAAATCCTTGATGAAAAATCAGAATTTGGCGCAATTTTAGCAAAATCACAAAAACCAATTCTCATTCTAGGCGCTGATGCAGTAAGCGGCGACAATGGTGAACAAGTTTTAAATTTGGCCAAAAAAATCGCCGAAAAATATAAATTTATCCACGACAGTTGGAACGGATTTAACTTTTTAAGCAAGTCAACAGGCTTAATTAACGGCCTCGAACTCGGTTTTTGCGGAAGAAAAACTTCGCAAATCTTCGACGAAATAAAGAACGACAAAATCAAACTCACATTCCTTCTTGGAGTTGACGACGATATCGATTTCGAAGCACTAAAAAACAGCTTCGTGGTTTATATTGGGTCACACGGGGACAACGGGGCCAAAGCCGCAGACATAATTCTGCCAAGCGTTGCTTACAGTGAAAAAGAAGCAATTTATGTCAACATCGAAGGTCGCCCACAAAAAACCAGTCGCGCAATTTTTGGCCCAACCAACGCCAAAGAAGATGCGCAAATCATAGTTGAGATCGCCAATATTTGCGACATTAATCTTGGCTTTAAAAACACAAAAGAGCTTCACAAAGAAATTGTCGAATATAGCCACAATTTAGGCGAATTTGGCAAAATTCATAAAGCAAAATGGCAAAAATCTGGCGAAATTTCGTCAAAAATTGATAAAAATGCTGCAATTTTGGCCAAAAACTATGATTTTTACCAAACTAACCCAATTGCAAGATCTTCGCCAACATTAGCGAAATTCAGCAATTTATAGCGCGCCCATTTTTCAAAAACCCGCGCCTTGTTGATCTTGACGAAAAAACGCTTGCTTTTTATTTTTTGCAAGTATATAATTATCAATTCGTCATTATCAGTTAAAAGCGGCTAATTTTAATTATAATTTAATTTGTTGATATGCTAAAAATTCGTCTTTCTCGCGGTGGTAGAAAAGGTGTTCCATTCTACAGAATCGTTGTTACAAACAGCACTTCTCCTCGCGATAGTAAGTTCATTGAAAAACTTGGAACATACAATCCTTTGCTTGAAACTAGCAAAGAATCTCGTGTCACAATTGACAAAGCTCGTGTTGAACACTGGCTTTCTGTTGGCGCTAAACCTACTGAAAAAGTTGCGAAATTCTTGCGCGACCTTGGTTGCAAAGGCGCTGAAAAACATCAGCCAAACTTCGTAGCAAAACAAAAAGGTGATGGCTTGAAGAAAAAAGCTTTAGAAAAAGCAAAAGCTGAGCAAGAAGCGAAAGCTGCTGCTCAAGCCGAAGCTGAAACTCCAAAAGAAGAAGCTGCTGCTTAGCAAATTATATTCGCAAGCGACTTTTTATCGCGCGCTTGCGAATAAACTCCCGTAATCAATTTTCAAAAAGTGAAAATCTCACTTCCTAAAAAGATTTTAATCGCTTCAAACAATCAAGGAAAAATCACCGAAATTTCTGAATTATTAGCGAAAGCCAAGATTGAAGCCGTTGCGCCATTTCAACTTAGCGCATTTCAAAACTTCGAAGAGCCTGAAGAAAACGGCGAAGATTTCGAACAAAACTCGCTGATTAAAGCCAAATTCTACGCGCAAAAATCGGGCTTAATGGCGCTTGCCGACGATTCTGGACTTTGCGTTGATGCACTTAATGGCGAACCCGGAATTCATTCTGCGCGATTTGCTCTCGATCAAAATGGAGAAAAAAACTTTCCGCTCACATTTGAAAAAATCTTCGCAATGCTTGAAAATAAAGGATTAAACATCGATAATGACAAGATCGCCGCTCATTTTATTTGCAATTTAACCTTATTCGACCCAAAATCGAACTTCAATATTTCCTTCGAAGGCCGAGTTGATGGAACACTCACAAAACCTAGAGGCACAAGCGGTTTTGGCTATGATCCAATATTCATAAAAAACGACACAAACAAAACTTTCGGCGAAATTTCGCCGCTCGAAAAAGACAAAATAAGCCACCGCGCACACGCTTTCGAACAATTTTTAAATTGGC
>CAMCFD010000005.1 GCA_945874115.1 Rickettsia typhi
AAATATGCAAAAACCACCAAAATAATTCGAAAAAGTCCGAATTTAGCAATGATCAAAAATTACAATTTTGTAATAATATAACAAAAAACAAAAATTATGTCAATAATTTACTTGCCAGAATTTAACCAAAACCTTATAGAAATTGGGCCGCTTGCGATTAGATGGTATTCGCTTGCCTATATTTTTGGAATTTTAATCGCGATGATTTTTATCAATAAACAAAACGCCAAACGTCATTTTATGTCGCAAAAAGCGCAAGATGATTGGTTGATGTGGGCGGTTTTGTCGATAATTTTGGGCGGACGTTTAGGCTATGTTTTGTTCTATAATTTGCCTTATTTTGTGCAAAATCCGCTCGATATTTTGGCGATTTGGCAAGGCGGAATGTCGTTTCATGGTGGGCTTTTAGGCTCGATTCTGGGGCTTTATTTGTTTTGCAGGGTGCACAGGGTAAATTTCTTGGAAATCGCTGATATTATCGCGATAATTGCGCCTGTGGGCATTTTTTTAGGGCGAATGGCAAATTTCATCAATCTCGAACTTTATGGACGACCTACAAATGGCGATTTTGGCTTTGTTTTTCCGTCCGATCCGCTGCTTTTGGCACGCCACCCAAGTCAATTATATGAAGGAATTTGCGAAGGATTACTCACTTTCGTGATTTTGTTTATTTTGGCAAAATTCACCAAAATTCAGGAAAAACGCGGCGTTTTAAGCGGATTATTCTTGATTTTATACGGTTTTTGGCGAATTTTGATTGAAAATTTCCGCGAACCCGACGCGCAAATTGGCTTTTTGTTTCAATATATTACAATGGGACAAATTTTGTCAGTTCCGCTGATTTTTCTAGGATTTTGGCTGGTTTTTGGCAGAAAACATGGTAAAATTTAGATATTTTGCCGATTTTTGGCTTTTTGCGCTGATTTTCTCGCGCAATATTAATGCCGTGATCTCGACGAAACTATTTTTCGAGCGCCGAGGTTGTCGCCACTTTTGTTGCACTTTTCGCCGATATTCCTCCAGCCGAAACAGCCTCTCTTTTAGCCTGAAAAGATTTCTCGGCGGCGTCAAGCTTGGTATAAACCTCTTCGCTTGAAGTTTTGTAATCCAAATATTCGTCGACATATTCTCCGTCAGCCTTTCTTAAATTAACACCATGGCCAATTAGAGCTTCAAGCACTCTGTTATTTCTTTCTTCAACTGCGGTTTTTAAAGGGGTTGTTTTTACGCCGCGAATATTGTGAACAGCGTTAGGATTTGCGCCATATTTAAGCAATGCTTCCGTCATGCTTTCTTGACCTTTTAAAATGGCGATTATTAACGGACTTTCGCTTTCAACATCAATTCTCTTTTCAAGCAACACGTTAAGAGAGTTCGCATATCCCGGAGTGTTTATAATTTGCATTAGCGGAGTGGCGCCCAAATCATCTTCCATTTGAAACACTTGTTCGCTATAAAGCTTTTCGATCGCATAATCATAACCCATCGTGCAAGCAAGGTGGAAAGGCGTTCTGCCGTCTTCATCTTTTCGGCTGAATATTTCTCGCCTTCTCGCCTCTGGAAGTTGATCGATTTTATCAAGCGCCTTTTTGAGGAATATTTGCGATCTGGCGGCTATAATTTGATGTAGAAAAGTTCCGTGCTCATAAACTTCGGGCAATAATTTATCGAGGTTGTCAGATTTCTGAATCTCGGTCCACAATTTTGCGGCCGTTTCTGATTTTGGTAAACCACCAACTCTTTCGGGCGCGGATTGCTGTAATAAAAATTCTGGAATTGTTTGTGAGCTTTTTTCAATTTTTGACAAATCTTGCCTAAAAACCTCGTGCGAATCTGGATCATCCATCTTATCTTGCGCAGAATTAATTGCCTTATTTTCTAAGGCCTTTCTTATAACGGCCTTAAACATTTCAAGCACTTCATCATTACCAAATGCTGCTGCGCCAGCGCCTGAAGAGCTTGAAGCTCGAGAGGAAACAGAATCAAAGCTTGTTTGCGAAGACATTCTCATTCTCGAAAAACCTTGCTGTCTGTCTTGATATCGAATCAGCTGAAAAATAAGATAAGCATCTTGCTTATTTTCGATAAAATAATTACAGAGTCTTTCGGTTAATTTAGACTCAATTGCTCTGTTTTGAAGCAACAATGACAAAATTTTATTTTCGGCAACTCTTTTGGTTCTCTCATCGACATATAAATCTAAATCCATTTGCGCGCCTTTTTCAAGCAAGGTAATTGCGACTTCGCCGACATCTAAAAAATCTTTGCCATAACCTTTTTCAGTAAGTAAATATTCAAGCAATTGGCTTGGGTCTTTGGTTTTTTGCGCCGCCAAAAGCAATAATTCACGGCCGAAAGCCATCGGAATGCCGACCATTTTGTGCGGAATGGTTTTTCCCCCAAGCAAGACAACCAGAACTTCGCCAGTGTCTAAAGAATCTTTGTTGACACCATTTTCTGCAGCTAAATGTGCCAGCGTTTTTTCTGTGGCATCGGTTCTTTCACTTGGCGAAATAAATAATTCATCGTCAAAAACCACTGGATTTCCGACCATTTTATGAGCGACTCTTTTGCCACCTTCACCGACTTTTTCATCTTTTACGAGAAACGACATTTCCTTGCCAGAGCCAACTCTGCCAATTATTATCGCAACTTTCTTGCCGTCTTTTTCGACAACTGAAGTCTCGCCAAATTTTCCTTCCTGCGCAAGCTTCAAAAACTTTTGTGTCGCGGCCGCGAAAAATTCTTGTTCGAAAAATTCTTTGGGCATTTTTTGCAAAAATTTCAACAAATTCTCCCTTCTTAAAGCCAAAGATTCTTGTTCTATTTTTTTTACAGGAGAAACATAGGTTCTTAATTTGATATTTGCTTCACGGAAATCTTTTGATTTCTGCGTTATGAACATTTTATAAGTTATATCGTCTTGATATGGAACTTTTAAAGATTGCAATCCTTTCTGCCTTTTTGTCAAATCCTCAATTCTTTTGGCAACAATTTCTTTTTCTTCGCGATGGGTTTTATCATCGAAAACTCTTTGCTGCCTTTTTAATTCTGCCTCAACTTCCGACAAATCTCTCTTGCGCGCAATTTCACCTTCCAATAATTTATTCTGGTCTTCGATTTTTTTTCTCAGAGCAGGAATTTTTTTTGCAGCAACTTCCTTGCTTTCCCCGCTAGATTCTCTGTTCTCAAGAACCGCTTGCTGTTTTGCCAATTCTGACTCAGCTTTGAGCAAGCTTAAGCGAAGAAATTCTTCATTCCAAACCAATTTCGGTTGTTCTTTTAATTTCAACTCAACTTGCGATTTATGATATTGATTATGTTTTTCAACCTCCGCCGCTTTCATTTTTTCTTTATGAGCCTCTTCGGCCGTATGTATTATCGTGAGATTATTATTGAAATTCTCAATCAGATAAACCGCCAGATCTTGAAAAGTTTTCGGAAGATCGCGCTTTTCTCGCGCATATTTCTCAACCTCTAAATAGATTTCTTTTTCCGTATCGTCGTCGATTTTGGCGATTTCTTGCACCATTTTCTCTTTCTCATCTTTGTTGAAGCGACCCATCAACTCCATAGATCTCTCTCTTACCAGATATTCTTTTGCCCTTTTTAGAAAAGCCTTATAAGGATTCGCTTTTTCAGAATTCTCTTCTGGCGATTCATCTTGCGACGCCCCTAACACTTTTTCATCCTGACTTAACGAACCCAACTCAGGATTCGCTTCTTGCGATTCATCTTTCGGCTCCCCTAACTTAACTTTTTCATCCTGACTTAACAAGCCCAGCACGGTTTCTGGATTTTCCTTTTTTAAATGCTCTCTTGCAATTTCTAAAAGCAACATTTTTTTGCTTTTTTGTGCTTCAAAATTAATCTTCGCAATGGTCCGCATTTCACTATTCTCAAGCGGCCGAACAAGAATTCTTCTTATAGCTTCGCCCGCGCGAATAAAATCTTGATCCGACGACGTCTTAACTGACGCAAGCACCTTAAAACATTCATTAACATCGCAATATTCAAACATAGATTTGTCTTTTATAAATAATACGAAATATATCTCAATATTTTAAAATTTCGCTAAAAATAAGTAAAAATTCATTAACGAAAATCTAGGATAAAAAAATTATAAGTCAACAATAATTGAGGATTTTATGAGAGCGTTTTTGGCGAATCTTAGCCATTTTCACCTTGAGGTTGTAGCGATTTACTTGGTGAGCGCCGATTGTTTTTATTTTGCATTACAGTACAAAACTTTCTTCTGGCTTTATAATTTACAAAATCAGCGACTTCAGAAATCGCTTAAAAAAATAAACTTAACTTTTTTGCGCGCCGCCGCTCGTTTTTGCAAAATTTCCGCTAGAAGGCTGAACAGAATCAGAAACTTTAACTTGACTAGTTGATGGCCTCAATAATTTTCTAACCTCGTCAACTCGTTTGTGAGGAAGTGGTTTTTGCGAAGCTCCAGCTTCCGTTATTTTTTCTTTTGGACCGCCCAAAACAGAATAAAGAATGAGGTTTGGCCCCGACTCTAATTTTATACATTCAAAAGCCGCGCAACCTTGCGAATCTTTCAATTCGGTACTTACGCCGCTTTCAAGCAAAATGCGCGCGATCACTGTTTTTCTTTCTTTATCATGATCAAAATTGTGAGCCAGCGTGTGAAGAAGAGAATCTCCGCCAGAATTAACGCGATGAACATCAGCGCCATTTTCTATCAGAATTCCTAAAGTTGATGGCTCTGAATTAACGACCGCAAACTCAAGCACGCCCTCAAAAACATCTTCCCTTATCGGGAAAGTTGTCGCAAACATGTCACAAATCTCATCTTTGTCATCAATAATTTCAAAAAAATTCGACAATTTTCTATTTTTCACACCCTCTTTGTCGCGATTATTTATAAGCGTTTCAATAAGAACGCCATATTTAACGTCATATAGTCTTTGGTCTATAATTTTAAGCTCTAAATCACTAAATTCGTCAGCGCCTTTTGTAAGAGATTCGTCAACATTATAAGAGACCGAATCTGTTTCAAAAACAACTTCTTTGCTTTCTTTGCGATAATATTTCGAGATGACTTTGCTGTCAGAAATTTTTTGAGCAATTTGAGCAATTTGATCAAGGTCTCGAATGATTGAAATAGATAATTCCCTGCGATCCACTTCTGATTTTGACATAAATATTTGTACAAGTTTATAAAAATGCTTATTTCAAAACATCTTAGAAAGAAATTTTATAATTGCAATTCGTAAATTCTGAAAATTTGTTTTTTGCAAAAAAGGGTAAATAAAAAGCGGAAAGAAAAGCGATATTTGAAAATATGAAGATTTTTGAAGGCAAATTTACAGACCAAGTTTTGCAAAAAATTTCTTCACAAAACTTGGTTGATAACAGAAGTTAGAACTTCCTGATGATATTTATGTCAAATAACTTGAAACAAATTATAAATGGAAAACGGTATTATATGTCTAGAACCAAGCGTCTTGGGTCTTCGATCAATTCTTTAACGCGAACCAAGAAAGTCACAGCTTCTTTGCCGTCAATAATTCTGTGGTCGTATGAAAGCGCTAAATACATCATCGGGCGGATTTTCATTTCGCCGTTAATAACCATCACGCGCTCTTGAATTTTGTGCATTCCAAGAATTCCCGATTGTGGAGGATTAATGATTGGCGTTGACATTAGTGAGCCATAAACGCCACCATTTGAAATTGTGAAAGTTGCGCCCATTAAATCAGCAATCGCCAATTTTCCGTCACGCGCTTTCGTGCCAAGGGCTACGATGCCTTTTTCAATTCCAGCCAAATTTAATTTGTCTGCGTCGCGAAGAACCGGAACAACCAAACCTTGTGGCGAACCTACAGCAACACCAATATCATAGAAATTTTTATAGATAATATCAGTGCCTTCAATTTCAGCATTGACCGCAGGAATTTCTTTCAAAGCTGCAAGACATGCTTTTACGAAGAATGACATAAAGCCAAGTTTCGCGCCATGTTTTTTCTCAAAAACATCTTTATATTCTGAGCGCAAAGCCATAACATTGGTCATGTCGACTTCGTTGAAAGTTGTAAGAATTGCCGCCGTATTTTGCGATTCTTTCAATCTTTGTGCCACTTTTTGGCGCAATTTCGACATTTTAACGCGCTCAACTGGTTTATCAGACGGAGCTTGAGCAGAAACAGCTGCTGCTGCAAAATTTTGCGCCGACGCAGAATTTCCGCCGCCAGAAACCGCTTCAAGAACATCACCTTTGGTCACGCGTCCATCTTTGCCCGAGCCTTGAATTTTGCTGACATCAACGTTATTTTCAGTCGCGATTTTTTTCGGAGCCGGAGAAAGAGGGTGAGAAGATTCACTTCCTGCAACATTTTGCGCCGCTTCTTGTTTTACAGCAGGCACCACAAACGCCGAGGTCGCACCTTCATTCATAATTGCAATCACATCACCAACTTTTACGGTGTCGCCTTCTTTCACTTTAAGTTCTACAACCGAGCCATTTGCGGGCGCGTTGACTTCAAGGGTCACCTTGTCAGTTTCAAGCTCAACCACGATCTCGTCAGCTTTGACGCCATCTCCGGCCTTTTTGTATAATTTGGCAATCACAGCTTCTGATACCGATTCGCCGAGCGCCGGAACTTTTATTTCTATTGTCATAATTTTTATGTTTTTTAGCAATTTTACCACTTATTCTTGGTGAAAAATAACCACACCAAGCTTTATTTCTTAGAATTATATCTTTTGTCTTACTATTTTTCAAGCAGTGAATTTGAAATAATTCATTCACTTTTATTGCCACAAACGCAAGCTTTAAACTCGGTCGCGGCCAAAAATCACTACGCCAAAGCGTCTTCGATAACTTTTTTCTGTTCGCGAGCGTGATAGCTGGCATAACCCGTCGCAGGCGAAGCACAAGCAACTCTGCCCACATATTTAGCGCGCGAATTTTTATGTTTTGCCGCGATCAAACTTTCTTCGATTAAATCATCGACAAATTTCCACGCACCCATATTTTTCGGCTCTTCTTGACACCAAATAATTTCAGCATTTTTATATTTCTTGAACTCTTTTTCAATTTCTTCTTTTGCAAAAGGATAAATTTGTTCTAATCTCACAATCGCGACATCGTTGATTTTAGCTTTCTCGCGAGCTTCGAATAATTCATAATAAATTTTTCCTGAGCATAAAATAACTTTACGAATTTTATCTTCGGCCGCGATTTTAGCGGTTTCTGGCAAGATCGGTTTAAAATTATGATCGCTAAATTCTTCAATTGTTGAAACCGCCATTTTGTTGCGAAGAAGCGATTTTGGCGACATCACAATCAACGGCTTGCGGTCTTTTGAATGAACTTGACGACGCAAACAATGGAAGAAATTCGCAGGAGAAGTAATGTTGCAAACACGCAAATTGTCATCGGCGCAAGCTTGCAAATAACGTTCTAAACGCGCAGAAGAGTGCTCTGGCCCTTGTCCTTCATAGCCGTGCGGCAATAACATAACCAAACCTGATTTGCGTAACCATTTCACTTCTGATGACGCAATAAATTGGTCGAAAATAATTTGGGCACCATTAGCAAAATCGCCAAATTGCGCTTCCCAAATGGTCAAACCAAAAGGTATCGTCAAAGAATAACCATATTCATAGCCCAAAACTGCATATTCCGACAAAACAGAATCGTGAACTTCATATTTCGCTTTGCCTTCAAGAGACTTGAAAATATTGTGTTTAGCGCCAGTTTGCAAGTCGTGCAAAACTGAGTGACGATGTGAGAAAGTGCCGCGACCAGAGTCTTGGCCCGTGATTCTAACCGGAAATCCCTCGTCAACTAATGACGCAAACGCCAAACTTTCAGCACAACCCCAGTCAATATCTTTTCCGCTTGAAACGGCTTCTTGTCTAGCTTCAAGCTGTTTCACGATTTTCGGATTCGCGTTAAAAGACGCAGGAATTTCGAGCGTTTTCGCCACCAATTCTTGCAATTTCTTGGCCTTAACCGCAGTTTTAGCTTCAGAATTATCGCCATTTTTAATTTGCGCCCAATCTTTTTTCAACCAGTCTGGCTCTTTTGGTTTGTAGTCTTGCGCCAAATCAAATTCTTTTGCGAGATGCGCGTCAAAATCGGCCGCGATTTTTTGATAAGCCTCAGAGCTTAGAGCGCCTTCTTCAAGCAATTGTTTTGAATAGATTTTTTCAAGCGAAGGATGTTCTTTGATTTTTGTATACATCAAAGGCTGTGTATAAAGTGGCTCGTCGCCTTCATTGTGGCCATATCGGCGATAACAAACGATGTCAAGAACGACATCTTTTTTGAATTTTTGACGAAACTCCGCCACAATTTTGGCAATTTTTACAACCGCTTCAACATCGTCGCCATTAACGTGGAAAATTGGCGCATCGATTGATTTTGCAAGGTCTGACGCATATAAAGTGCAACGTGAATCTTGCGGATTTGCCGTAAATCCAATTTGATTATTAACAATAATGTGGATGATGCCGCCAGTGTCATAGCCTTTCACGCCGCTCATAATTAATCCTTCAGCGACAGAACCTTGTCCAGCGAAGGCCGCGTCGCCGTGAAGCAACAACGCCATAGCTTCTTTGCGCGTTTCATCTTTCAATAAATCTTGCGTAGCTCTAACACGCCCAGCGACGACCGAGTTAACAGCCTCTAGGTGTGAAGGGTTGAATGCCAAAGACAAATCGATTTTGTTGCCTTCAATTTCGCGCGTCGAAGAATAACCCATGTGATATTTCACATCGCCCGATTTCGTAACGGTTTCGCAAATTCCGGGCGTGCCTTTAAATTCGGCGATCATTTGATGATAAGGCTTTTTCATAATGCCCGTCAAAGTGTTGAGACGACCGCGATGCGCCATTCCGATAATCACTTTTTTTACGCCGTCACGAGCAACAACATCGATAATTTTTTCAATCGCGTTAACCGTAGCGTCGCCGCCTTCAATCGAGAAGCGCTTCGCACCCGGAAATCTTTTGTGCAAAAATTGCTCGAAATGTTCGGTTCTAACAACTTCCGTCAAAATTTTAATTTTTTCTTCTTTCGAGATTTCGCTAAGCAAAATTTGCGCGGCTTCTTTTGTCAGCCAAGCTTTTTGCTTGTGATCAAAAATATATTCGAATTCTGCACCAATAGAGCCAGTATACAAGCGGTTCAAGCGATCAATAACTTGAGAAATCGTTGCTTTGCCAAAGGCTAAAACACCGTTTAAATCAACTTCTTTCGATAAATCTTCCGCCGTAATTCCGTGATTTTTATAATCAATTTCTGCAACATATCTATGAGGCACAAGCTCAAGCGGGTCAAGGTTCGCGGCCAAATGTCCGAATCTTTGATAGGCCAAAATTAAGTTCGCAACACGCAAATTTAAATCAGTTTTAGTCAAAGCCTGAGGCACGTCAGACTTAGAAAGAGCAGCCTTCACGCCATCTTTTCCGGCCAAAGCAACAACCGCAGAATTTGACGAAATATCATATTTTTCACAGCCAACAACTCTCAAGGTTCTTTTCGCCCAGCTCGGTCCATTATAGTCAGACAAAATCGATTTAATTTCATCAGCATTTTTCGCAAAAAAATCGGCCCAAGACTCATCAACAGAAGATTCGTCTTGCAAAAACTTCTGATAAAGTTCTTCGATAAAAACTATATTTGCGCTAAAATATTGCTGATTTGAAGTTAAATTTTGAGCGTGATTCTCTGACATAAAAATTCATTTAAATAAATAAAAAACCAAATGTACCAATTTTACATTCCTAACAGATAAAATGCAAGTGTAAAAAAGAAAATGAAGGGAGAAGCGCCTAAATTAAATGCCGAAATATTGTTGGATTTTTTACAGCGCTGAAATTTCGAGTGGATTTTTGTAAAAATTGGTAGCGGAGGAGGGAATCGAACCCCCGACACGCGGATTATGATCCCGCTGCTCTACCGACTGAGCTACTCCGCCAAATAATTGGGTAAATTTTACCCGTTTTTGAAAAACTTTTTGCACCAAAAGTGATTAATCTCGGCGCGAAAAACACTAAAAACCTTCGCGAAAAATCTTGTTATAAACTCGCAAAAATCATGCCTTTAGCGCATTTTGCTGAATTTCAAAAAGCTTTGAAGTCGCGTCTTTAGCGAGTTCGTACATTTTCGTCATTTCGCCAAAACTCAAGCTGTCATGCTCTGCGGTGGCCTGAATTTCAATAATATCGCCATTATAATTTAAAATAAAATTACTGTCAATAGCGCATTTACTGTCTTCGTCATAATCTAAATCTAAAATTACCTCGCCAGACCAGACACCGCAAGATATGGCGGCAATCTTATTTTTTATCGGATTTTCTTTTATCAAACCCTTTTGCAAAAGTTTATTTATTGCCAAAGAAAGTGCTACGAAACCGCCGGTGATCGAGGCGCATCGCGTTCCGCCATCAGCTTGAATTACGTCGCAATCAACCAAAATTTGACGCTCCCCAAGCTTCTTGAAATCAAGTGTCGAGCGCAGAGAGCGCCCGATGAGGCGTTGAATTTCAAGAGCGCGACCGTTTGGCCTGCCGTTATTATCACGCGACATTCTTGAGTGAGTAGAGCGCGGAAGCATTGAATATTCAGCCGAAAGCCAGCCTTGGTTTTTTCCGCGCAGAAAATTTGGCACTTTTTCTTCAACCGACGCGGTGCATAAAATGTGAGTATTTCCCATTTTTATCAAACACGATCCTTCGGCATATTTATTGACGTTAACCTCGATTGTCACATCGCGCATTTCATTATTTTTTCTCTTCGACGGACGCATTTTTATTGTGTTTTTGTGATTCCAATTGCCAAATCGCCATCTTCAATTTTGCTTTCGCAGAAAAATTCGCTGTCGTTTTTAACTTGGTCGAGCGACTCTAAAACATTGATTTCTAGAGCTAAAACTTGGTCTTTGATAAAATCGGCGAATTTTTTTGCAACTTGTGAAATTGCATCATTTTTCGAGAAAAGATTAATGATAATTCGGTCAGAAACGTTGAGATCGGCGTCTTTACGGGCTTGTTGAAGGCCGCGAACAATGTCGCGCGAAGTGCCTTCTTCTTGAAGTTCTGGCGTGATTTCAATATCAAGCGAAATCAACAAATCATTGGTTGGAAGTGCCATTATAGCCAATTTTTTATCATCGTGATTTTTGGCGATTAGTTTCAATTCAAATTCGTCGCCAACTAAATTTACGCCAGCAATTTCGATTTCATTTTCTGAAATTTTTTGCCAAGCTTGCGATTTTGTTGCCGCCATGATTTCCTTGACTTTCGAGCCATATTTCACACCGACTTTCTTGAAATTAATTTGCAATTTCATTTCAGCCAATTCATCGATTTTTTCTTGAATATCGATATTTTTTACGTTAACTTCATCAGCAATAATGTCTTTAAAATCAAGGGCTCGCGATGCTTTTTTGCCAATAATCGTCAAGCGATTTAGCGGCAATCTTACGCGCAAATTTTTGTTATCGCGAATTGACAAAGCCGTGCTGCATATGGCGCGGACGAAGTCCATGTTGTCGACCAAATCTTGGTCATCTTTAATAAAAGACAAATTCGGAAAATCTTGCAAATGTATGGAAATTTTTCTATCAATCATTTTTTTAATAGTTCGTGTATCCTTTATTTTCAAGGTTAAACCTTGGATTATTTAGTCAATTTTTTGCCGATATAATTATAAGAAAAACCTTGGTCTTTGACGGTTTTTTCGTCAAGAATATTGCGCAAATCAACAATTTTTTTGTGCTTTACAATATTTTTAACTTTCGCAAAATCAAGAGTTTTATATTCATTCCATTCAGTCGCAATCACAATCAAATCAACGCCTTGAAGTGCTTCATAAACATCGTGAAAAAATTGAATATCGTCACCAAATTTACTCAGTTCTTTTTGCGAATTTTCAATCGCTTGCGGGTCATTTGCGTTAATTTTTACGCCTTTTTCAAGCAAGTTTTGTGCAATTAAAATCGCTGGACTATAACGGATGTCGTCAGTATTAGCCTTAAACGCAAGACCTAAAAGCGCGATTTTTTTGCCTTTCGCGTCACCAAGTTCTTGCAAAATTTTTATAGCCATTTTTTGTTGGCGATCTTTGTTAGAATCAATAACCGACTCGATTAGCGACAATTCTACATCGTTTTCGCGAGCAATATTGACAATCGCCATAATATCCTTCGGAAAGCACGATCCACCAAAGCCGGGGCCAACATTGAGGAATTTATCACCAATTCGCGAATCAAGCCCCATTGCGCTTGCTAAATTCTTGATGTTGGCGCCAGTTTTTTCGCACAAATCGGCCATTTCGTTGATGAAAGAAATTTTTGTCGCCAAAAAAGAATTCGATGCATATTTTATCATCTCGGCCGTTATAACATCGCTAATCACGATTTTTTCGCGCGGAAATTTGGCGTAAATTTCGCACAAAATTTCTTGCGATTTTTCATCGTCAACACCAATAACTATGCGGTCAGGATTCATAAAATCGTCAATTGCACAGCCTTCGCGCAAAAATTCTGGATTCGACGCAACACTAAAATCAAGGCTCGGATTAGCTTTAGAAATAACTTCGCGCAATTTCTCGCCCGTTTTAACCGGCACCGTAGATTTCGTCACGATCAATTTATAATCGGTCGAAAAGCGTGCGATTTCTTGTGCGGCCGCCATTACGTAGGACAAATCGGCGCTTCCATCTTCGTCTTGCGGAGTTCCGACCGCGATAAAAACCACGCTTGATTCTTTTAGGGCGCTTGCCAAATCGGTCGAAAAAGTGATTTTTTTATTATCAGAAACTTGCGCCAACAATTCTTTTAGTTGCGGCTCATAAATCGGAATTTCGCCTTGCAAAAGCTTGCTAATCTTAGACTCATCTTTATCAACACAAATGACATTATGCCCAAGTTTAGCGAAACAAACGCCAGAAACCAAACCGACATAACCCGTGCCAATTACTGTTATTTTCATATTGTAATATTTTTAATTTTATTCTCAAGCTTTATCACGTCAACTTCAATATTAGCAAGCTCCTCAGAAGAATTCTCATCCGACGGCTTGCAATCAAAGCGATCATAGCTTATTTGCATTTTCTTACACATTCTTTCGAAACATAAAATACCGCGATTTTCGTTAATTAATTCAAGCAAATGACATCCTTCTTTAGCAAACATCACATTCGTAATTCCCGCACCGTGGGGAGCTATGATATGTTTGGCAAAACTCATAATCGAAACTTGTTCAATAAAAGAGAATTTTTCCATATAAACCGTCTTGAATCCATAATTTTCAAGCATCGCGACTAATTCTTCTTCGTTACTTACGCGGCGCGACACCAAATTTTGCGGGTTTGAGCGGCTAATATAAATTTTTTCACCAAAATTTTTAGTAAATTGATCACGCCATTTATCAAGAAAAATCTCGCGCACTTTTTTAAATTTCAGAAAGTCATAATATCCTTTCGCGCCAATGTTAATGCAGGGAATAAAAGCTAAATTTTTTATCTTAACCCGCGATTTCTTCGCAATAAATTTAATATTTTTTCTATTAAAACCAAAAATTTCGAGCGACTTCATCACAAAATCGATTTTAACATAAGATTTCGGCAAAACTAGAATCGGATTATTAAATTCTTTTTGCAACACGATCAGCTTTGACAAGGCTTCCCATAAAAAATGACAATAATTTTTCGACCATTCATCCGTGATCAAAATATGTTGCTTCGAAGAAAATATAAAAAAAGGAAAAATATATTTTAGTAAAAATTTTGCCTTTTGATATTCTTTATATTGTTTTTCAGAAACGCAAGAATTTTTCAAAATCGTGCCACGCTCAATAATCACCGAGTTGTTAGTGACAAAAACATTTTTTAATTTCTGAACCGCCAAAGAATTAGACATTTTATTAAATTATTTTTTGGAAATATCCAATTGTCTTTAATAATCCTGCCTCTAAATCAATTTTTGGTGAAAAATCAATGAGATTCTTAGCCTTATCAATCAATGGCTGGCGCTGCATTGGATCATTTTGTGGCAAGTCTTGAAAAATTAACTTAGATTTCGAATTAGTTAATTTTATCACTTTTTGCGCCAATTCTAACATAGTAAATTCGCCGGGATTTCCCAAATTAATCGGCCCAGTTTCATCACTTTCTTTATTCATAAAAGCAATAATTCCGCCAACTAAATCATCGACATAACAAAAAGATCTGGTTTGTTTTCCGTCGCCATAAATTGTAATATCTTCATTTTTTAAAGCCTGTACAATAAAATTTGAAACAACGCGACCATCATTGATTGACATCTTGGGGCCGTAGGTGTTAAAGATGCGGATTACTTTTATATCAACGCCATATTGACGATAATAATCGAAAAATAAAGTCTCGGCGACGCGCTTTCCTTCGTCATAACAAGAGCGAATTCCGGTCGTATTAACATTTCCCCAATATTCTTCTGGCTGAGGATGAACCAACGGATCACCATAAACTTCCGAGGTCGAAGCTTGGATAATTCTCGCTTTCACATTTCGCGCCAACTCAAGCATATTAATCGCGCCCATCACGCAAGTTTTCGTAGTATGAACCGGATTATGCTGATAATGAATCGGAGAAGCCGGACAAGCAAAATTATAAATCTCATCAACTTCGAGGTGAATTGGCTCGGTCACATCATGCCTAATTGCCTCAAAACGTGGATTCGCCAAAAGATGTTCTATGTTTTTTTTGCTGCCACAAAAATAATTATCGAGCGAAATTACTTCATTATTTGCCGCCAAAAGTTTTTCGCACAAATGTGAACCCAGAAAACCCGCGCCTCCAGTCACTAAAATCCTCTTCATATTTCTAATTTGTTATTTTTAATTTATAAACCTTCTAGCCAAACCTTCCCGTAATATAATCTTGAGTCTTTTGATTTGTAGGGTTGGTGAATATTTTATCGGTGATGCCATATTCTACAACTTCACCCATATTAAAAAACGCCGTCATGTCTGAAACCCGCGCTGCTTGCTGCATCGAGTGAGTAACAATAACTATCGTGAAGTTTTTCTTCAAATCGTCAATTAGCTCTTCAATCTTCGCCGTCGCAATCGGGTCTAAGGCTGAACAAGGCTCGTCCATCAAAATTACTTCGGGCTCAATAGCAATTGTGCGCGCAATGCAAAGACGCTGTTGTTGCCCCCCGGAAAGCCCAGAAGCGTCATCTTTCAGGCGATCTTTCACTTCACTAAAAAGCCCAGCGCGAATTAAACTTTTCTCAACAATTTCGTCAAGATGAGCTTTATCGCGAAAAAGCCCGTGAATTCTAGGGCCATAAGCCACATTTTCATAAATCGACTTCGGAAACGGATTCGGCTTTTGAAAAACCATACCAACTTTGCCGCGAAGAAGCACCAAATCTTGGCTTTTGTCATAAATATTAAAACCATCAACCTTAATTTCGCCTTCGATTTTACAGCCCGAAATTGTGTCATTCATGCGGTTTATACAGCGCAGAAATGAAGATTTTCCACAGCCAGAAGGGCCGATTAGAGCGGTTACGCCATTTGCGTTAAAATTTAGATTAACGTCAAATAAAGCCTGTTTCGATCCGTAAAACAAATTAATGTTTTTTGCTGTAATTTTATGCTCCATTTTCCCACAAATTAATGTTGTTTTGTAATATTTTACCTTTTTAACTTATAAAATGCAATAATTGCCTTGTAAATTTTATAATTTTAGCTAAAATATACAAAAAACCTGAGAATTTTAATAAATGAAGATATCAAAACTAATTCCAAGGTCGCTTTTTGGGCGATTTTTATTGATTATTACAATCCCGACATTAATCGTTCAAGCTGTCGCGATTTTGGTGTTTTTTTACGTTTATGTTGACGTCATCAGCAAATATATGGCGCGTGGCGTCGTGTCTGAAATGTCATTCGTAAAAAATTCAATAAACGAGCCTTCTCGCCATCAACTTTTAGAAGCTTTTTCGCGCGATGTTGATCTTAAATTTTACTTCGAAGAAAAGCGCGGCAGACGAAAATCAAAAATCGCCGATTCAAAATGGAGGCGCAATAAAATTTATCAATACGTAAATTTATTTCCCATAATTGATCCGCTAAATCGCTTCAAATCAGAGCTTGAAAACTATAAAATGACACCTTACGAAATTTTTCGCGAAAAAGAAAATAACGATTCTATCATAGTAAAAGTGCAAACCGAAAGTGGTGTTTTATCTTTCGAGGTTCCAACCAAGCGAATCAACAGCTCGAGCAAATATGTCTTCATCGCATGGATGATCGCAACCGCGCTGATTACGTCAATAATTTCGATCATTTTCTTGAAGAATCAAATGCGTCCGATTAGCGCACTAAGCAAAGCGGCAGAGAAATTCGGGCGTGGCCAAGATGCGCCAAATTTTCGTCCATCAGGCTCGCGCGAGATAAGGTCGGTGGCGATTTCATTCATCAAAATGAAGGAGCGAATTATCCGCCAAATTTCGCAAAGAACCGACATGCTTTCTGCCGTTTCACACGACTTGCGAACGCCGCTGACACGAATGAAACTTCAGCTTGAAATGATGGAAAATTCGCAAGAAATTGACGGACTTAAACAAGATATTTCTGACATGGGAAAATTAGTCGAAGAATATCTCGATTTCGCGCGCTTCGAAGAAAGAGAAAAAATGGCACTAACACAATTGACTCAATTTTTACAAGAAAAAATTGTCAATTATTACGCCAAAATCGGCAAAAATATTGAAGCCAATATAAACATCGAGCCTGATTTTGAAATTCCACTCAAAAAACTCGCTTTTAAGCGCGCTCTGGTTAACTTGGTCGATAACGCCTTCAACTATGGAAACAAGGTTTTGCTTAGCGCAAGTTTAAGCCAAAAAAACCTCATGATCACAATTGATGATGACGGACCCGGAATTCCCGAAAGCGAACGCGACAACGTGTTTAAGCCATTTTATCGCATCGACAATTCGCGAAATCTCGACAAAGACAACATCGCCAAAAAGTCGAATATGGGCTCAGGTCTTGGCCTTGCAATCGCGATGGACGCCATAACCTCACACGGCGGGCGCATAAAACTGATCGATTCCGAACTTGGCGGCTTGAAAGTTTTGATTTTTATACCATTTTAACACAAATAAATTTAAACAATGTTTGGAATTTCACTAGCCGAATTATTAGTCATTGCCCTAATCGCGATTTTTTTCGTAAAGCCACAAGATTTGCCAGAAATCGCACGTTTTTTAGGTAAAATTTACGCCAAAATCAGAAGGCTAATTAACGAGTTCAAGAAAAATTTAGCACAAACCCAAAAAGAAATGGGAATTGACGAAATCAAGCACGAATTCAACGCAGCCTTAGTTGAAGACGAAATAAAATCGACAGAAAAAAAGACCAAAATCGTCGATATTTATGGCAATATTCACGAAGTTGGCAATGTCAACGAAATCAGATCTGACCTAAATTCACAAGAACTTGAAGAAGAAGTTGAAAAATATAACAAAATTAACGAAAAAACTCCAAAGCCCTAAAAATTCCCGAATGGAATTTTTGCCAAAAACCATCGGCAAAATGCTCAAAAATGCCAAAAAATTCACGATTTGCGCATAATTTTGCAAAATTCCCTTGCAAATAATTAAACCAACGTTATAATCATAGTCGGATTTTTATCAACTTAATAAACATTGTCATGAAAAAAACCTTCGCGATGTTATTATTGTGCCTTACGGCGGCAAGCTGTGAAGGATACAAAACCCACGGGAAATTCTTGACCGAGCACAAAGACGCTTGGATGAACGGTTATGTTGTTGGTAAAGATGGCAAAGAAATCGACAAAGACGACAAATCTGATCAGGGTTTAGTTTATTGTCGCGCAAACATCAAGGAAGATGGCAAAGCCTCTCCTGTTTGCTACAGAGCCAAGTTTGAATAGTTCGTTTTTTATTGTAGGAGTGTAGCTCAACTGGTAGAGTAGCGGTCTCCAAAACCGTTGGTTGGGGGTTCGATTCCTCTCGCTCCTGCCAAATTTTGGCCAATTTTTACGGCTTTGTTAGTGCCCCGCTGATTTATAAAAATCTTGCGAAAATCTACTAAATTTCGACGATAAATTATAAAAAATGCTTACTTATTTAAAAGACACAATCGCTGAGCTTAAAAAGCTTAATATTCCTTCAAAAAAGGAAGTTTATATCACAACCCTTACAATAGTGGTCGTCATCACTGTTTTCTCGCTGGTTGTTATGTTTGCCGACTTTGTAATCGCCAAAATTATTGGCTTAATTTTTGGACTATAATTAATTAACAATCGATTTAAAATGGAAAATCAAGAAAATAAAAATAAGTGGTATATTTTAAACGTAATGGCTGGTCAAGAAAATAAAATTGCCGGCGAAATCAAGTCAATGATGGCTCGCGGCGCCTTAGGTGTCAACGTTTACGATGCTATCGTTCCTTCAAAACAAGTCATTAAAGTTAAAAAGGGCAAAAAAGTACTGGAAGCGCAAAAACTATTCCCCGGATATGTTTTTATCAGCGCTAACATTAACTCTGACGCCTACAGCGCACTTAACGCGATCCCTAAAGTTTTAGGATTTCTTGGCAGCAAAAACAAGCCAGAAGAAGTTTCGGAAGCAAAAATGAAAGATATATTGTCGACCAGCGAAGATAAAGATAACAGCACCAAACATATTATGTTTGAAATTGGCGAAACTTTGAATGTGACTGAAGGTCCGTTTGAATCTTTCAGTGGCGTTGTTGAAGATTTCGATTCTGAAAAACAAAAAGTTAAAATCTCGATTTCGATTTTCGGTCGCGCAACTTCAGTTGAGCTCGATTTAAACCAAGTTGAAAAAGTTTAAGATATTTATTGAAAGCTTGATTTTTAGTTTTAGAAATTATTTAGGGATAAGTTCTTACTTAAACAATTTTCAAAAAATATAAAAATTCCTCTTGCAATTTAATTTTGCATGCTGTAAAATTTTACGCCCTTACATTTATTTTGGCATGATGTCTTTTTATAAAAGAAAAGAAAAAGCACGGAAATAAGCTTCTATGTAGGGATTTGATGGGTTTTAGAAATTTAAATTATTAGAAAAATGTCAAAAAACAAAGAAATTCTTGGCCTTATAAAATTACAAGTGCCGTCTGGAAAAGCAAATCCTTCACCACCAATTGGGCCTGCTTTGGGTCAAAAAGGTCTTAACATCATGGAATTTTGCAAGCAATTCAATGCTTTGAAATTCGATTATGACTTAGGAACTCCAATTCCGGTTACGATTATTGCTTATAAAGATAAATCATTTACTTTTACAACAAAACAGCCTCCTGTTTCTTTCTTGATTATGAAAGAAATTGGCTTAGCAAAAGGTTCTTCAAACCCCGGAAAAGAAACCGCTGGAAAGATCAATCACAAGCAAATTGAAAATGTTGCTAAGAAAAAAATGATCGACATGAACACCCTTGATTTAGCCGCCTGCATGCAGATGGTTAAAGGTTCAGCGATTTCTATGGGTTTAGAAATAGCTGAATAATTTAGGCGAATTAAAATAATTAAGCGATTTTCGCTAATAGAAAAATAATATTTAAAAAGATGGCAAATAGCAAAAAAACTGACAAAAAATCTTCTAAAAAACAAGAAAAAGTGAAGCTTTTGGCGCCAACTATTGAAGAAGGTGTAAAAAAACTTCTTGAAGTCGGACAAGAAAAAAAGCGCAAATTCGTTGAATCTGTTGATATCGCAATCAATTTGAATATCGATTCTAAGCAAACTGACCAAAACGTCAGAGGCTCGGTTCTTCTTCCATTTGGTTCTGGCAAAAAAGTCAGAGCGATTGTTTTCACATCTGATGAAGGCAAGAAAAAAGAAGCTTTAGAAGCTGGCGCAACTTTCGCCGGTCTTGAAGAATTGGTCGCAAAAATTGAAGGCGGATTTCTAGATTTTGATTGCTGCATCGCAACTCCGGATGTAATGGCGAAAATTAGCAAAGTTGCTAAAGTTCTAGGGCCGCGCGGTCTTATGCCAAGCCCGAAAAATGGCTCAGTTACTCCTGACGTAAAAAAAGCTGTTAGCGAAGCCTTGAAAGGTAAAGTTAACTTCAAAAACGACAAAGCCGGAATCGTTCATTGCCTAGTTGGTAAAGCTGAATTCAGCGCTGAAAACTTGGTCGAAAACATTAAATCGGTTATCAAAGTTGTAAAAGACTCTAAGCCAGAAGGCTCTAAGGGCAGATTTATCAAAAAGTTTTATTTAAGCACAACTATGGGGCCAGCTGTTGAGGTTCTAGTTGAAGCGATATAATTGTAAGAATGGGATCTATTTTTCGCGCCAAAGTGATTTTTCATCAGGCATAAGCGGAAAATAATTGGAAATATAAACATAAATTTTTGTGTTGGTGAGGGGTTTTGCCAGACTTTAGTCAAGGCTTATACCCAAAAACACCTCCACATCTTTTTAGATTAAATAAATTTTATGGCTATTAGTAAAAATCAGAAAGAAAAGCTTGTTGCAAAGCTAAAAGAAAATCTAGAAAAATCTAGCTTCGCGGTCGTGATTCACTATCGCGGAATGAATGGTAAACAACTTTATGATATGAGGGTCAGCCTTAAATCTAAAGCTTGTGGTATGAAAATTGCTAAAAACACTTTGGTGAATATCGCAATTAAAGGAACTGAATTTGAGGTTTTAGCGCCTCATTTAAAAGGCCCAACGGCAATCCTTTATTCGAAAGATCCTGTGGCTTTGGCAAAAGTAATCATCGATACCAAAAAAGCAATCGATTGTTTAACAATTAAAGTGGGCTATCTTGATAAATCTCTTATCAAAGAAAGTGACATTTCTAATTTGGCTAAACTTGGCTCACTTGAAGAAGTTCGCGCTTCTTTCATCGGAGTTTTGGGTGCTGTACAATCGAATTTTGTGAGAACGCTTGGCGCTCCACAAGCTGGTTTAGTGTCTTTGTTCAACAACTACGCTAAAACAAAGCAAGAATAGATTTTTCCATTTTGTTTTTGAAGTTTTTTTACAAAAACTCGATTTGGACTTCGCTTGAAATTCAAGCTAAGAAAAAATCGGGTTTGAAGTGAAGCAAATCTTTTAAAAACTGATTTTTATTAACAACTAAATATATAAAAAAATGACTGCTAATATTGAACAACTTTGCGAAACATTATCATCTTTGACAGTTTTGCAACTTTCTGAACTAAGCAAAAAATTGGAAGAAAAATGGGGTGTTTCTGCCGCTTCTTTCGCTGTTGCTGCTCCTGCTGCTGGCGCTGCCGCTGCTGTTGCTGAAGTTAAAGACAAATTTGAAGTTGTCTTGACTGCTGCTGGCGAAAACAAAATCAACGTGATTAAAGAAGTTCGTGCTATCACTAACCTTGGCTTGAAAGAAGCTAAAGATCTAGTTGAAGGCGCTCCTAAAACTGTAAAATCAGATGTTGCTAAAGCTGATGCTGAAGAAATGAAGAAAAAGCTTGAAGCTGCTGGTGCTAAAGTTGAATTGAAGTAATTCACTTCGATTTTTTACGGCCAAGTCCTGAAGAAATTTAGGGCTTGGCTTTTGGTGTTTTTATGCGAGCCTCAATTTTTGAGAAAATAAATTCTTAAAAAACGCCAAATTGTTATTTTTTAAATGTGATAAAAGTTTTACGCGACAAGCGACTGCTTTAAAAAATGTGTCAGCAAACTTAAAGTTGGCTTGATACAATTAGGTTTCTCTTTTTTTTAAAAAGAGTGATTGAATTGCCCTTGCGGTTCAATTAAAATAAAACAACTAAAATTTAGGAGTCTTAGGTGATTCAAAATCGTAGCTTCGATCAAGTTGTTCTGAGAAAAAGTTTCAGCAACAACACAGACAAGGCTGAAATTCCTTACCTTGCATCTTTACAAAAAAATTCTTACGAAAAGTTTTTGCAGATTAGCATTGACTCTAAAAAAAGAGAAAATGTCGGAATTCAATCTGTCTTCAACTCTTTCTTTCCAATTTCAGATTCTGCCGAAAAAATTACGGTTGAGTTTCTTGAATATTCTCTAGGGAAACCAAAATATGAAGCGCACGAATGTTTGTCTGCGGGCAGATCATTCGCTTCTCCACTTTATGCGCAACTTCGCTTAATTTTGTGGAATAAAGAAAATAACAGCGATGTTAAAGAAATTCGCTCAATCAAAGAACAAGAAGTTTATCTTTGCGACGTTCCTTTGATGACTGCGACTTCAAGCTTCATTATCAATGGCGCTGAACGCGTTATCGTGTCACAAATGAGAAGAGCTCCCGGCGTGTTTTTCGACAGCGACAGCGGCAAAGTTTCTGACTCGAAATCTTACACAGCGAAAATTATTCCACATCTTGGATCGTGGCTTGATTTCGAATTTGACACGAAAGATGTCATTTATTTCAGAGTTGACAAAAAACGTAAAATCCCTGTTTCTTCTTTGCTACGTTCACTTGGAATGTCTTCACAAGAAATTATCAGCGAATTTTATGATTCGATCGATTCATTCTTGACGCCAAACGGTTGGGCTTTAAAATTTAACGCTGACAATTTTGTCGGAAAAAAATTGCCTTATGATTTAGTTTGTGCTAAAAGCGGCGAAGTTGTTGCCAAAGAAGGCGCGAAACTTACACGCAAAAGCATCGAAAAACTTGAGGAAGCTAAGTTTGAGAACTATTTATTGACTAACGAAGTTCTTCCCGGATACATCATTTCGCAAGATTTGATTGACCCAGAAACTGGCGAATTGCTTTTAGAAGCTGGCGCGATTGTTACTTTTGAAAGCTTAGACATTTTGAAAAAATTGAAATTTGCAAAAGTTTCGATTGTGAATCCAAGCAAGTCAGACATTGGGCCCTACCTTTATAACACAATGTTGCTTGACAAAAATCAATCGCAAAAAGATGCGCTTTTTGATATTTATAAAGCGATCAAATTAGGCGAAGCTCCGTCTTCAGTTGAAGTTGCGCAAAACTATTTCAACAGCTTGTTTTTCTCAGAAACGCGTTATCATTTGTCAGACGTTGGTCGTATGAAAATGAACCATCGCCTTGATTTGAAAACTGACATCAGCGTGCTTCACCTTACTCACGAAGATATCAAAAAAACGATCAAAATTTTAAGTTTGACGAAACATAACGACTTGAAAACTGACGATATCGATAACTTAGCAAACAGACGCGTGCGTGCCGTTGGCGAGTTGATCGAAAATCAGATGAGAATCGGTATGGCGCGAGTTGAGAAATCAATTATCGAAAAATTAAATTCTAGTGAAGCTGATTCAATCATGCCGCAAAGCTTGATTAATTCTAAGCCATTGATTACTGCGATTAAAGATTTCTTTGCTACTTCGCAATTGTCACAGTTTATGGACCAAACTAACCCCCTTTCTGACATTACGCACAAGCGTCGTTTGTCAGCTTTAGGACCCGGTGGTTTGACTCGTGAACGCGCTGGCTTTGAAGTTCGTGACGTACATCCAACTCATTATGGTCGAATTTGTCCAATTGAAACGCCGGAAGGCCCGAATATTGGATTGATCAACTCTTTGGCGACTTTTGCGCGCGTTAATGAATATGGATTTATCGAAACTCCTTATCGCAAAGTTATCAACGGAAAATTAACCGACGAAGTTGTTTATTTGTCAGCGATGAATGAAGTTGATCACGTGATTGCGCCTGCTTCGATTGAAGTTGACAAAAATGGTAAAATCACTGTTGATTTAATAAGTTGCCGAAAAAATGGCGAATTTATTATGGCAACTCCTGATAAAATCGATTTTGCTGATATTTCAACAAGACAGATTATCTCGATTGCGACAACTTTGATTCCATTCCTTGAAAACGATGATGCGAACCGTGCTTTGATGGGTGCGAACATGCAACGTCAAGCAGTTCCATTGTTGAAACCTGACGCTCCATTGATTGGAACAGGGATTGAAGCAATTATCGCAGCCGATTCTGGCGCGGTTATCAAAACAGCTTTTGACGGCGTTGTTAAATTTGTTGACGCCAGCAAAGTTGTTGTTGAATCGCTTAATTCAGAAGGATTGCCACATGTTGAGATTTATAATTTAGCGAAATATGTCAGAACGAACCAAGATACTTGCGTTAACCAAAGACCGATTGTTGAAGTTGGACAAAAAGTTAAAGCAGGACAAATTCTAACTGACGGCCACTCAATTAAAAATGGCGAATTGGCTTTAGGTAAAAACGTTCGCGTGGCTTTCATGCCTTGGAACGGATATAACTTTGAAGATTCAATCATCATTTCTGAGCGCTTGCTTTCAAGCGACACTTTCACCTCTGTCCATATTGAAGAGCTTGAAGTTGTTGCCAGAGACACACGTTTAGGGCCCGAAGAGATCACTCGCGACATTCCGAATGTGAACGAAGAATCTTTAGGAAAACTTGACGAAGAAGGCATTATCCACATTGGCGCCGAAGTTAAACCGGGAGATTTATTGGTCGGTAAAACTACGCCAAAAAGTGAAGCTCCGGTTACACCTGAAGAAAAACTTTTGCGTGTAATTTTCGGTGAAAAAGCCTCTGACGTAAAAGACTCTTCGCTTTATGCTCCTACGGGAATTAGCGGAACAGTTGTTGACGTAAAAGTTTTCTCTCGCAAAGGAATTGAAAAAGACGAAAGATCGATTTATATCGAAATGCAACAAATCGAAAAACTTACCAAAGAAAAAGATTTGCGTGTTTCTTTCCTTGAAACTTCGTTGAAAGAAGCTTTGATCGGTTTGTTTATCGGCAAAAAATTGACCAACAATCTTGAAAGAATAAAGTCAAAATCTAAACTTGAAAAAGAAGAACTTGAATCTTTATCGAAAAATGTTTTGGTTAAAATTGCGATCGACGACGCTAAGGCCATGGATAAAGCGGAAAAAATCGTTAAATCTCACAATAAAGAAGTTAGCGAAATCGAAAAAGAATTTTCTGAGAAAGTTGCTAGAATTAAAGCTGGTGACGAACTTGGACAAGGCGTTTTGAAAATCGTTAAAGTTTATGTTGCGTCGAAATATCGCTTGCAACCTGGTGATAAAATGGCGGGACGTCACGGTAACAAAGGTGTCGTTTCTAAAATTGCGCCAGTTGAAGATATGCCATATTCGCAAGATGGTGAACCAGTTGATATCGTGTTGAACCCACTTGGCGTTCCTTCGCGTATGAACGTTGGTCAAATTCTTGAAACGCATTTAGGCTGGGCCTCAAAAAATATCGGTAAGCAAATTACTGCGATTTTTGAAGAAGCTGCTAATCAAAAGGCTGAAATCGTTAAACAATTGCGCAAAAAAATCTTGCAAGTTTATTCACTTGAAAGAGAAAAAGCGCTTATCGAAAAAATGGACGACGATCAATTGATTGATTTTGCACAAAAATTGCAAAATGGTGTTCCGTTTGCAACGGGAGCTTTCGAAGGCATAAAAGAAGAATATATTTCTGACTTGCTTGAAATTGCTGGCGTTGACAGATCGGGCCAAACTGAGCTTTTTGACGGCAAAACCGGACAAAAATTCGATCGTAAAATCACGGTTGGTTACATCTATATGTTGAAACTTCATCACCTTGTTGATGATAAAATTCACGCTCGTTCGATTGGGCCATATAGTCTTATTACTCAGCAACCTTTGGGCGGTAAATCGCACTTCGGTGGTCAAAGATTCGGTGAGATGGAATGTTGGGCGCTTCAAGCTTATGGCGCAGCTTATTCATTGCAAGAAATGCTCACGGTTAAATCTGATGACGTTGTTGGCAGAATCAAGATTTATGAGTCAATCATTCAGGGCAACCAGAACTTTAATTGCAGCATACCAGAGTCATTTAACGTTATGATCAAAGAGGTTAGGTCGCTTGGTTTGAATATTGAGCTAGTTGAAGAGAAATAAAAGTTTGGGGTTGAAACACACCCCAAGCAAGTTGATTGAAAGAAAAGAGATTACAAAAATAAAAATAAAAAACTATGTCATTAGCAGGAACTTCTTCACACGGTCTTTTAAGTTTAAACTCAAATGCAGCGGTTGATCTACTTGAATTTAATGCGATTAAAATCACGGTAGCCAGCCCAGAAAAAATTCGTTCATGGTCATTTGGCGAAGTTTTAAAGCCAGAAACTATCAACTATAGAACATTTAAACCTGAAAGAGACGGTTTATTTTGCGCCAGAATTTTTGGTCCAATTAAAGATTATGAATGTTTGTGCGGAAAATATAAGCGCATAAAATATAAAGGAATTGTCTGCGAAAAATGTGGCGTTGAAGTTACTTCTTCAAAAGTTCGCCGCGAAAGAATGGGACACATTGAGCTTGCTGCTCCTGTCGTTCACATTTGGTTCTTAAAATCACTTCCATCTAGAATTAGCACGCTTTTAGGCGTAAGCTTAAAATCGATCGAAAAAGTTATTTATTTCGAAAATTATATCGTTACTGACGCTTTGATGTCGCCAATTAAAGAAGGCGAAATTTTGAGCGAAGATGAATATCAAAAAGCACTTGACGAACATGGAATTGGAAGTTTTGTTGCCGAAATGGGCGCCGAAGCTGTGCAAAAAATGCTTGGCAAACTTGATTTAAAAACATTGCAAACAGATTTGCGCGCAGATTTATCAACGCAAACTTCTGACATTAAGAAAGAAAAAATCATCAAAAGATTGAAGTTGGTTGAACAGTTCCTTGAGTCTGACAACAGCCCAGCTTGGATGGTGATGAATGTTCTTCCAATTATCCCACCTGACATTCGTCCACTTGTGATGCTTGATGGCGGACGTTTTGCGACATCTGACTTGAACGAACTTTATCGTCGCGTAATCAACCGCAACAACCGTTTGCGTCGCTTGATCGAACTTTCTGCTCCTGAAGTCATCATTCGCAACGAAAAAAGAATGTTGCAAGAATCGGTTGACGCTTTGCTTGACAACGGCAGAAGTGGTGCGATCGTGAAAAACTCGAACAAAAAACCTTTCAAATCGTTAAGCGATATGTTGAAAGGAAAACAAGGTCGTTTCCGTCAAAACTTGCTTGGAAAACGTGTCGATTATTCTGGTCGTTCAGTTATCGTTGTTGGCCCAGAACTTAAACTTCACCAATGCGGTTTGCCGAAAAAAATGGCGCTTGAATTATTCAAACCGTTTATTTATTCAAAACTTGAACTTTACGGAAAATCACCGTCAATCAAAGTTTCGAAAAAAATGGTAGAAACCGAAATGTCAGAAGTTTGGGACATTTTAGACGAAGTTATTAAAGAACATCCGGTGTTGTTAAACCGCGCTCCGACTCTTCACAGACTTGGTATCCAAGCTTTCGAACCTGTGTTGACTGAAGGTAAAGCGATTCAACTTCACCCACTTGTTTGCGCCGCTTTCAACGCCGATTTTGACGGTGACCAAATGGCTGTTCACGTTCCATTGTCAATCGAGGCGCAAGTTGAAGCCCGCGTTTTGATGATGTCAACCAACAACATTTTGAGCCCTGCAAACGGTAAACCAATTATTGTTCCGTCTCAAGATATTATTCTTGGCTTATATTATCTAACGATGATAAGCAAAGATTTCGATAAAGCGAAATCTAGACCAATCGCCAATGAATTCGAACTTGAACACGCGCTTCAAGCGGGTGCAGTTCAATTGCACGATAAAGTTTTATATCGCTATGTCGTTAAAAATAAAGATGGCGAACAGCAATATAAAAAGGTCGAAACTACTCCAGGTAGAATCGCGCTTTATAACATTTTACCAAAAATGTTGAAAAACGACTTCGAAACTGCGAACACAACAATGACCAAAAAAGCTGTAACAAGCTTGATTGACCATGTTTATAGAAATTGTGGACAAAAAGAAACCGTAATGTTCTGTGATCGCGTTATGTCTCTTGGCTTCAAACAAGCCTGCTATGCGGGTATTTCAATTGGTAAAGATGACATGATCATTCCGCCAACAAAAGAAAAACACGTTAACGAGTCTTTCGAGAAAGTTAAAAAACTTGAGAAACAATATCGCGATGGTTTAATCACTTCTGGCGAACGTTATAACAAAGTAATCGATGAATGGACTGGATGTACTGACAAAATCTCGCGCGAAATGATGGCGATGATTTCAAACTACGTCAGCCCGAAAGAAGCCAATTCAATTTTCATGATGGCTGATTCTGGTGCGAGAGGTTCTGAAACTCAGATCAAACAAGTTGCTGGTATGCGTGGTTTGATGGCAAAACCATCGGGCGAAATTATTGAAACTCCGATTATTTCAAACTTCAAAGAAGGCTTGAACGTTACGGAATATTTCATTTCTGCCCACGGTGCGAGAAAAGGTTTGGCTGATACGGCTTTGAAAACTGCGAACTCAGGTTATTTGACGCGTCGTTTGGTTGACGTTGCTCAAGACTGTATCGTAAACGAAATAGATTGCGGCACTACAAATGGCTTGATTGTTGAGCCAGTTCTTGATGACGGCCGCGTCGTTGTTTCTCTTGCTGAGCAAGTTCTTGGTCGCGTTCCGGCTGAAGATGTAAAAAGTGGCAAAGAAGTTATTGCCAAAGCTGGCGACATGATCGATGAAGAAATTGCTGATAAAATCGCACAAAGCGGAATTAAGCTGATTAAATCACGCTCGGTTCTAACTTGCGAAGCGAAAAAAGGCGTTTGCGTCAAATGTTATGGTCGCGATTTATCAAATGGCGATATCGTTGGCGTTGGTGAAGCAATCGGTGTTATTGCCGCTCAATCAATCGGTGAACCGGGAACACAGCTTACAATGAGAACGTTCCACATTGGTGGTGCGGCTCAAAGAGGGGCTGAGCAATCTGCGATTTCTGCGATTTCTGATGCGATTGTTAAATTTGCGAATAAAGGTACAATTATCAATCGTGAAGGCAAAACTATCGTTGCCGCGCGTAATTTCGAAATCACTTTGATTGACGAAAAAGATCAAACCGAAATTCACAGTTATAAACTTCCTTATGGTGCGACGATTGTTCACAAAAACAATGAACACGTACAAAAAGGAATGCATTTGGCTGAGTGGGATCCATACAACATTCCAATCATTGCCGAAGTTGACGGTTTAGTAAAATTCAACGATTTAACTGAAAATGTTTCGCTTCGTGAAAAAATCGATGAAGCTTCAGGTGTTTCAACTAAAATTGTAATTGACTGGAAACAGCACAGCAAGCAAGATTTGAAACCAAGAGTAACTATTGGCGAAAAAGATTATTTGCTTTCTGTAAACTCAATTATCGGCGTTTCTAATGGCGATGAAATCAAAGCCGGCGATATTATTGCAAGAATTCCAAAAGAATCTTCAAAAACTCGCGATATTACTGGTGGTTTGCCACGAGTTGCTGAATTGTTTGAAGCTAGAAAACCGAAAAACGCTGCGATTATGAGCGAAATTGACGGCCATGTTCAGTTTGGAAAAGACTACAAAACTAAGCGTCGCTTAATCATTAAACCAGAAGACGCTTCAATGGAGCCGATCGAATATTCAGTCATCAAAAACAAGCATTTGTTTGTTGGCGAAGGCGATTTCGTGAAAAAAGGCGACGTGTTGGTTGATGGAAATCCTGTTCCGCACGACATTTTGAAGATTCAAGGCATGCAAGCTTTCGCGAACTATATGGTTAACGAAGTTCAAAAAGTTTATCGTATGCAAGGCGTGAAAATCGACGACAAACATATCGAAGTAATTTTGAATATGATGTTGAAACGCGTTGCTGTTATTGACTCGGGAGACACTACATTGCTTATCGGCGAAGTAGTTGATCGCGATGTGTTTGAAGAAATCAACAAAAAGATTATCGCGCAAGATTTAAAACCGGCTCAATGTTCGCCTGTGTTGCTTGGAATTACCAAAGCTTCACTGCAAACTAAGTCATTTATTTCTGCGGCTTCGTTCCAAGAAACAACTCGCGTCTTGACTGATGCTGCGGTTCAAGGTCGAATTGACAATCTAAACGGCTTGAAAGAGAACGTAATTGTCGGTCGCTTGATTCCTGCGGGGACTGGACTTGTTGCTGCTGATTATCGCGCGACAGCCAATGTTGGCAAGAAAAAAATCGGTGGCGCAGTAGCCGAAGAATTATTAGCCGAGTAATCGCGCTAACGCTTTAAAAATAAGCCCGCGGAGAGATTGTTTTTCTCCGCGGGCTTTTTTTCTTTTCAAGAAAAACAAATCACCAAATAAGAATCAGCTAACACCATTTCCTCAAAACGCAATTATTGCATTTAAATTTTTCCAAATTACAATCAAATCTCTCTTTTGCGAGCAAAATCAGCGCGAAGAAAAATTGCTACACAAATTTCTTTGAAATATTTATGTCAAAAAATTGGCTCAAATTTAAAGCGAATCGCCGCGGATATTATTCGCTGATAATTCTTCTCACCCTTTTTTCGACCTCGCTTTTTGCCGAATTTATCGCGAGCGACAAGCCAATAATTCTGCGCTTCGATGACAAAATTTATTTCCCGATATTTCAAAATATTACAGAAAAAGAATTGGGCGGAGTTTTTGAAACTGCTGCCGATTTTCGCGATTTAGAAGTTGTAAAATTGGCGCTAGAAAACTCGAAAAACTGGATGATTTGGCCACCAATTCGCTTTTCTTACGACACCATAAATTATGATTTAGAAAAACCGGCGCCTTCAAAACCAAATTCGCAAAATTTGTTAGGCACAGACGACAGCGCCAGAGACGTGTTCGCGCGCACAATTTATGGCATCAGAATTTCGTTGTTATTCGGCCTAATTTTAAGTTTTCTCAGCCTCACTTTAGCAATTTTAATTGGCGCAATTCAAGGCTATTTTGGCGGCAAAATCGACATTTTGGGGCAAAGATTTACCGAAATTTGGTCATCGATGCCGGTTTTGTTTTTGTTGATTATTTTGTCGTCAATAATACAACCCGGATTTTTCACTTTATTGCTCTTGATGCTTCTGTTTAGCTGGATTGGCCTTGCTTCAATTATTCGCGCCGAATTTTTGCGCATAAAAAATTTCGATTTCGTTTTGGCCGCAAAAGCCCTTGGCGCAAGCAATTCACGCATAATGTTTCACCATATTTTACCAAATGCTTCACCGATTATCATCGCCAACCTCGCATTTTTGTTAAGCGCGTCAATCATAACATTAACTTCGCTCGATTTTCTTGGCCTTGGAATGCCTACAGGTTCGCCGTCTCTTGGCGAATTGCTTTCTCAGGGGAAAAATAACATCAACGCTTATCACCTTGGAATTGTTGGCTTTAGCGTCATTTCTATAATTCTCATCACATTGATTTTTGTCGGAGAAGCCCTGCGCGACACATTTGACAGTCGAAAATAATGCTACAAAAAATTTATTTTCACCAAAAACATAACAAATTTTCTTGCAAAGATTGTTTTTTGCTGTAAAATTCGACGAAATAATTCGCACGTCTTTTCAAAAATTTTTGACAAAGGCGGCAAAAATAAATTAACAAAACTATGCCAATTGAAATTTTAATGCCCGCGCTTTCTCCAACTATGAAAGAGGGAAATTTAGCGAAATGGGTGAAAAAAGAAGGTGACAGAATCAAGGCTGGAGAAGTGATTGCTGAGATTGAAACCGACAAAGCTACGATGGAAGTTGAAGCGGTTGACGAAGGAATTTTAGCAAGAATTCTCGTTAAAGAAGGCACCGAAAATGTTGCCGTGAACAGCG
>CAMCFD010000006.1 GCA_945874115.1 Rickettsia typhi
GGGTTTGCAACCCCGCCCACACCTTCATATCCTCTCTAAACAAAAATAGCGGACTTTTGCAAGTCCGCTATTTAAATCCCGTGTCGCAAGACGGGCGAGTTTTAAACCCACCCTACCACAAATCTCGCACAGGCACGGCATGCCGTGCCCCTACATAGTGCGCTTTTGGGATTCAAAATTCCGAACCCCACACCACCCTACTCCTTCTTATCGTCTTTCACTTCTTCATATTCCGCGTCAACAACTTTTTCACCCGAAGAATCAGATTGCGCCGCGCCAGAATCACCACCAGCCGAACCCGCATCACCAGCACCACCCATTGGGTTCGCACCCGCAGCACCAGCCGCACTCATCGCTTCGCCAATCTTCATCATCGCCTGAACAAGACTTTCCGAAGCCGCTTTTAATTCTTCGGCTTTCGCGTCATCTTTCGCGATCAAATCCTTGACTTTAGTGACTTCAGCCTCAATTGATGCTTTCAATTCAGCCGGAACTTTATCGCCATATTCTTTCAAGTTTTTCTCAGACTCATAAACCGCAGAGTCAGCTTGGTTCTTCGCTTCAACCAATTCTTTCTTCGCTTTATCAGCGCCCGCATTGGCTTCGGCGTCTTTTACCATTTTCTCGATTTCAGCGTCAGACAAACCGCCCGAAGATTGAATGCTGATTTTTTGCTCTTTATTCGTCGACTTATCTTTCGCCGTCACATTAACCACGCCGTTTGCGTCAATATCGAAAGCTACTTCAATTTGCGGCATTCCACGTCTTGAAGGCGGAATTCCTTCCAAATTAAACTCGCCAAGCATTTTATTGTGAATCGCAATATCGCGCTCGCCTTGAAAAACCTTGATCGTCACCGCAGTTTGATTGTCCGCCGCGGTCGAAAACACCTGACTTTTATTCGTCGGAATCGTCGTATTTCTGTCGATCAAGCGCGTAAACACGCCGCCCGCCGTTTCAATACCAAGAGAAAGTGGCGTCACATCAAGCAACAACACGTCTTTCACATCACCTTGCAACACGCCCGCTTGAATCGCCGCACCAATCGCAACAACCTCATCAGGATTCACGCCTTTGCTCGGCTCTTTTCCGAACAATTTTTTCACAGTTTCAACAACTTTCGGCATACGCGTCATGCCGCCAACTAGAATAACTTCATGAATGTCTGAAGCCTTTAATCCTGCGTCTTGAAGCGCATTTTCACAAGGCTTAATTGTGCGCGTAATCAAATCGTCAACCAGCTGTTCAAGCTTGGCGCGACTAAGTTTCACGTTCAAATGCTTAGGACCCGTAGCGTCCGCCGTGATATAAGGCAAATTAATTTCGGTTTCCATCAAAGTCGAAAGCTCAATTTTCGCCTTTTCAGCAGCCTCTTTCAAACGCTGCAAAGCTAGTGGATCTTTGCCCAAATCAACAGTATTGGCTTTTTTAAATTCCTCTTTTAGAAACTCTAAAATTCTCATATCAAAATCTTCGCCGCCAAGGAAAGTGTCGCCATTTGTCGATTTCACTTCAAACACGCCGTCGCCAATTTCAAGCACCGACACGTCGAATGTTCCGCCGCCCAAATCATAAACCACAATCGTTTGCGCCTGTTTTTTATCAAGCCCATAAGCAAGTGCCGCCGCAGTTGGCTCGTTGATAATTCTCAAAACTTCTAAACCCGCAATCTTTCCCGCGTCTTTTGTCGCTTGTCTTTGCGAATCATTAAAATAAGCAGGCACTGTAATCACGGCCTTTTCAACCTTTTCACCCAAATAACTTTCTGCAGTTTCCTTCATTTTCATCAAAGTAAACGCCGAAATTTGTGAAGGTGAAAATTTCTCGCCTTTAATTTCAACCCAAGCATCACCATTGCCCGACGCCGCAATTTTATAAGGCACAAGGTCTTTATCTTTCGCCGTAATCGGATCATCAAATCTGCGCCCAATCAAACGTTTAATGCCAAACACAGTGTTTTCAGGGTTTGTCACCGCTTGACGCTTCGCCGATGCACCAACCGCGCGCTCGCCATTCGCCAAAAACGCCACAATCGACGGAGTTGTTCTCGCGCCTTCAGAGTTCTCAATAACTTTCGCAGTTTTTCCTTCCATAATTGCAACGCACGAATTCGTGGTTCCAAGATCAATTCCGATAACTTTAGACATATTTTTATTTTTTATGTTGATGAATTTAATTGCCACAAAATGCCTGTGAATGCCCGAAAATAGCGGACAAACACAAAAATAATTGCAACTTAAATATTTTTAGGATTTTTATATTTGGGTAAAATTTTATAAAAATAATTTCAAAACCCATTTAATCTTACTATCACAACGCATCTTGCGATTTTCAAATCACAACTCACGCGTCAAAATCCTTTCAAAAAACCCTCTAACTATCATTTAATAATTAACCCTAAAAATTTCAAGGGCAATTGTTAAAAATTAATAAAATCACTGTGATTTTCAATCGCTTTCTTATTTTCTAAAACATCGTGAACCCTAATAAAATCAACCTTTTTCGAGGATAAAAATACCGAAATCATCAATGTTTTTTTCGCCCGCAATTTCATTAAATCTTCATTATTTTTACATTCCTCATTCAAATTTTTATAAATTTCATCTAAAAAACGTTTTTTCGAATGCCCCACATAAATCGGCAAACCAAGTTCGCGAAATCTTACAATGTTTTTTAAAATCCGAATTGATTGCGCACCGTCCTTAGAAAATCCAATACCGGGGTCAAAAATAAGCTGCGATTTTTTAACGCCTTTTTCTTGCAAAAACGCGATTTTTTTATGCGCAAAACTTAAAATTTCATCGACAACATTTAATGCAGAATTAATAATAATTTTCGGATCAGCCGGAACCGACAAACTATGCATAAAAACCGTTTTTATGTTGTTTTTGGCAATAAAATCGATGATTTTCTCATCACTCAAACCGCTTACATCATTAACAATATCAACACCAGCTTGATGAGCTTTTTGTATGGTCTCAAAGTGATAACTGTCAATGCTCGTAAGTATTTTTTTTCCAGTTTTTTGAGAAAATTGCTTGCAAAAATTAACTATTTTTATTAAAACATTTTCAAGACGACTCCATTCTTCAGCGGCACTTATAGCAACCGCATTTGGACGCGTTGATTCGGCGCCAATGTCAATAATATCAGCACCTTCATTTAACATTTGCTCAAGGTGCGTCAAGACTCGATCTTCTTGATTAAATTTGCCGCCGTCAGAAAAAGAATCCGGCGTTATGTTTAAAATTCCTACGATTTTTGTCATTTATTTTTCGTTAAATTTCTCTTTTGATCTTATCAAAAAGACCTTCGCGGCTCTTCATTATTAGGACAGCGAAGATTCTGACTTAACCAGAAAACCAACAAGCGCCTTACAAAAATCTAAGGCGCGCGACTATCGAAAAAACTATTTTTTTACCACCTTGCCATAATTAATAGCAATTTTATCAGCCAATTCTAATTGTACAAGAGCAATGTTTACAAGCCTTGCGGGCGCACCCGTTTCAGAAATTATTTCTTCAACTGACATCGGTAAAAATCCGATTCTTAAATCAATTTCTTGGCGAACTTTTTTAATATCGTCGTCAGAAGGAAATTGTGGCGCCAAACTTTCAAACGCAGTCATTTCAGGCTCTTTCAACAAACCAACTTCGCCAAAAATAGTGCGAAGTCGACGCATTTCTTTGAGAATTTTATCGGAACCCAAAGTGAAAATAGCGCCCTCCTCAATCAACAAGTTGCTGCCGTGAGTTCGCGGATCTGCAGGAAACCCAGGAATTGCAAAAACTTCGCGACCCTGATCAAGCGCGAAACGCGCCGTCGCAAGACTTCCCGACTGCATTCCCGCCTCAACCACAACCACACCATAGGAAATTCCTGAAATTATGCGGTTGCGCTGAATAAAATTCGAACCCCGCGGAGACCCGCCAAATGGCTGTTCTGATACGACAACACCCTGCGTAAAAACTTGCTCATACAAAGTTTTATTCTCGGCCGGATAAACATTATTTATGCCTCCAGCAATCACTCCAACGGTTCCCACTTCAAGACTTCCGCGATGAGCCGCGGCGTCAACTCCTTTCGCGAGCCCAGATATAATCACAATTTCGTGACAAGATAAATCTTGCGCGATTTTCTCGGCAAATTTACAGGCATGGAACGAGGCGTTTCTAGGGCCAACAATTGCGATCGCGTCTCGATTAAGAAGTTTTTTATTGCCCTTCACAGTTAAAATTGGCGCCGGATCATATATTTCGCGCACCATACGCGGATAGTCATCATCAAGAAAAGTTAGAATTTCAGCACCAAATTTATGACAATTTTCAAGTTCTTTCTCAACCTCATTTTGCTCACAAAGCTTCAACGCCTTGCGCAGACCGCCACCTTGTGAAAATTCAGGAGTTTTTTCAATTGCGATATTTATATCTTGGAAAATTTCAAGCAGACGAAAAAACGTCGCCGGCCCAACATTTTCGGTGCGCGACAACCTTATCCAATTAATTTTTTCTTGCTCGTTTAAGACTCTAGGTTTCATATTTTTGGTGTTTTTTATTAATATTTAAATTGTTAAAAGTGGGTTTAGTCCTTCTAACAATTGACTTTAGAACATTTATTTCTCTATCATAAACTTCGCCCAATTTACGGGTATTGCCGATAATTATCTAAGATTTAATGCGGTAACTTTTTTTCAACATAATAAACAAAGCGCCAATAAGCGCGGCGTTTAGGGCCAGAATATAAATCGCACCAAAAGTTAAATTGCCATCATTTTGACCAGTCAAAGCATAGCGGAAGCCATCAATCATATAGAAAAACGGGTTATAATGAGCTATGTTGCGCCAAAAATCAGGCAGCGAATTGGTAGAATAAAATGTTCCTGACAAAAAGGTTAATGGCGTAATAATATAGCTGGTCACGGCCGACATTTGGTCGAAAGTGTCAGAAATAATTCCGCACAAAACACCAAGAAGCCCAAGAAACATGCAGGCAAAAACCAGATAAAACAAGGCCACAAGCGGATAAATTATCGTAATTTTTACGAAAAATGAAATGATAACAAATGACACCACCGCAACGCACAAGCCGCGAAGCAAAGCACCGATACCAAAAGCAAATAATATTTCAAACGCACCAAGTGGTGGAATTAAATAATCGATAAAATGTCCCATCACGCGCCCCATAACCATCGACGACGAGCTGTTCGCGAACGAATTTTGCATTGACGCCATCATTATCAAGCCCGCAGAAACAAAAAGCACAAAATCAACTTCGCCAATTTTTTGCAAATGATTGCCAACTGATAGCGTAAAAACCGCCAAAAACAACATGATATTGACAACAGGCGAGAGTAAGGTTTGATGATAAACCTTGATAAATCGCCAAATTTCTTTTTTTAACAAAGTAAACGCGCCAAACCAGTTTATTGACATATTGAATTAGATATTGTAATATAACTCACATTTAAAATGAGCAAGCCTTCATTTTCAGACCTCTGCTGACAAAAAAGCAGAATAAAAACCAAATTATTATGACCAATTTAGATAATATATTGTCCGATTTTAATTCGCAATTCGAAATTGTGCAAAATCAGGCACAACTTGACGAAATACGCATAAATTTCCTTGGCAAAAAAGGCTTGGTCACCGAACTTTTTTCGCAGCTAAAAAACATCGCGCCAGAAGAAAGAAAATCTTTTGGGGGCTTAGTTAACAAGCTTCGCGACGAAATTACACAAAAAATTGACGCAAAAAAAGATTTTTTTAAAAACATCGAGCTTGAAAAAAAATTATCGACGCAAAAAATTGATATTACCGAGCCAGTGCGCAAAGACCCACAAGGCTTCGCGCACCCAATTTCGAAAGTGATAAAAGAAATTCGCGAAATTTTCGCCGGCCTAGGTTTTGACTTTGCGACAGGCCCTGAAATTGAAGAAGATTTTTATAATTTCACGGCATTAAATATGCCACAAAACCACCCAGCAAGACAGATGCAGGACACTTTCTATCTTAAAGGTGACGGTGAAAAATTATTACGCACTCACACTTCAAACGTGCAAATTAGAAAAATGCTTGAAACCAAGCCGCCACTTAGAACCGTAGCTTTAGGGCGCGTTTTTCGTCGCGATTCTGACCAAACTCACACGCCAATGTTTCACCAAATTGAAGGATTCATCATCGACGAAACCACGAATATGGCTCATTTGAAGTGGGTTTTAGAAGAATTTTTGCGCCAATTTTTCGAGATAAAAAACGTCGATTTGCGCTTCAGACCAAGCTTTTTTCCTTTCACCGAACCTTCAGCCGAAGTTGATATTGGCTATAGAATCGAACAAAACCGCATCAAAATCGGCGCGAGTTCTGGCAAAGAAGAAACTAAATTCATGGAAATTTTAGGCTGTGGCATGATTCACCCAAATGTCTTGAAAAACTGCGAAATTGACACGCAAAAATATCAAGGATTCGCCTTTGGAATCGGCGTAGAACGCCTTGCCATGCTAAAATATGGCATAACAGATTTAAGAATGTTTTTCGAAAATGATTTGCGCTTTTTAAGGCATTATGGCTTCAAAAACTGCGAATTCTGATAATTTCGCAAATTTAAGCGCTTGCATTTTAAAAAAAACAAGTTAAAATACACCCCCTTATAGTAATTTTTTAGATGATTTTTTATGAAAAGAACATGGCAGCCAAGTAAATTGGTAAGAAAGAGAAGACACGGTTTTAGAGCTAGAATGGAAAGTGCATCTGGTCGTAAAGTTTTAGCAAGACGTCGCGCTAAAGGCCGCGCTGTTTTATCTGCTTAAGATTAAATATTGCTTTATAAAAAGATAAAATTTCATTTTTCTGCGATAATTTATTACAACAGAAAAATGAAAAATCTTTCAAAACAAAAGTGAAAATTCTCACAATCAAAAAATCATCCGAATTTCAATCGATTGGCAAAAAAGGTAATAAATTTCACGCCAAAAGCTTACTTCTTTTACAAAATCCTACTTCTGAAATATATTTTTGCGACAAAAACAAAGGTAAAAACGCCATCGAATTTTGTCGAGTTGGCTATACTGTAAGCAAAAGAGTTGGTAATGCGGTGAGAAGAAATTTAGCCAAAAGAAGATTGCGCCAAGCCGCGCGCGCGCTGTTTCCGGCACTTGCCAAAAATCATCATGATTATATTATAATCGCAAAACCAGAAATTGACAAAGTTGATTATGTGCAAATTGAGAAGGATTTGCAATTTTGTCTGAAAAGGATCGGCGTTAAAATGCCCGTGAAAACGACAAGCGACGCGATAAAAAATTAAATCGCCGCGAAGACTAGCGCTTAAACATTTCAAGCATTCTATAAGTCACGAAAAATCCGCCGAAAATATTGACACTCGCAATCACAATCGCAAAAAAGCTGACGACAGAAATCACGGTGAAGCCTTTCGCAGAGCCAAGGGCAATGATTGCTCCAACGATAATAACGCTTGAAATCGCGTTCGTCACCGCCATTAGCGGCGTGTGAAGCGCGGGAGTAACTCGCCAAACCACAAAATATCCGACAAAACAAGCCAAAACGAAAGTTGTGAAAGCCATAACAAACGGCACCGAAGCACCATTCGCGGCGCTGTAGGCGACATCGCCGATTTGGCTGATTAAAAATTCTGAATCTTGTCTGATGCGCTCAGAAGCTTCGATGATTTCTTGTAATTTGCTCATTTTTTTTCAAAGAATTAGTATATTTGACTTAATTCTAGTGTAAAAAATGGTTTTTGTCAAGAAAAATACGGTTATTTTTGAGATTATTGAAGTATAAATAATAACACTTGTCCATTAATAACTAGCCTTTTAGACAAAATAATTCTAATAATCAATAAGCGCTATGAACTGTGGATTGGCGCTTGAACTAGCGAAATTTTTTAGTCGCGATAGAAATTTGCAAAAAAGGAGTGTCTTTTATTGAGAAACAAAGCAAGAATCGAATTTCAAACAAAATCTGCGATTTTTCTTGACTTTTATAGAGGAAATATGCTTTAATTGGCGAATTATCATTTTCACTGGGACGTAGCCAAGTGGTAAGGCAGCGGGTTTTGATCCCGCCATGCGTAGGTTCGAATCCTTCCGTCCCAACCAGTTATGCTATTCGTGAATTTTAGCCAACAAAATAATTATTGTAAATGACGAGCTAACGGAAGGGTTTGAACCGTTTTAGGTTCGACAATTTGCTTAAGCAAATTGCGCCAATTCCGTAGGAAAAAGTTTATTGGCAATCCGCTCTCGTCCCAACCAGCGTTAATTCTAGCCAAATAAATTTTCCGGACGTAATTATTATTGTGAACCTCGATCTTAGGACGGAAGGATTTGAACGTTCGACAAGAGCGCAGCGATTGCGCCAATTCAATAAGAAATAAAAATCAATTGGCAATCCTTGCGGTCCCAACCAGTCTGAGTTTTGTTATCCCTAAATTTTAAGTTTGACCGATTTTTATTAGATTCGAGCCTTAGGTTTGACAATTTTTGCATAAGTGAAAATTGCGCAATTCGATTAGGGATAAAAGTTTATTGGCCATCCTTGTAGTTCCAACCAAATCCAAACAACAATCAACATACTCTAAAACCGATAAGATGCACCAACTAAGATATTAGAAAATAAATATTAGCTACATGGCGAAGCGATGCCACTTCTCGTGGATATGCTTTAGCGAAAGGGGCCTTGATATTGAAAGGCAACTTTGCCGAAAATCATATATTCATAACCAAGCCTTACATTCAAGTGCGAGCAGACAATGTTTGATGAGTTTTTATCGATGTTTTTGCTTTTGCTACATTAGCAAAATGATGATAATTTTCTAATTATTTGAGAAATAATACCGGAAAATAGATAGCATCTTTAAAAACAAAAATTATTATAATTTAATAACTTATACACTGTTGTCTATTTCTCTGTTGCATGAGTGCATTTGTAATTTTTTGGCACTTATTTTAGATGAGATGCCATCGCCATTTTTTTATTGCAATAATTGTAAAATAAAAAATAATGAAAAAGAATATTGCGGTAAAATTAACTTCTGTCATCGCTTTATTATTAGCGCCACAGCAATTGTGGGCGGTGGCTGATATTACGACAAATACTGAAATCAACACTGTTTTAATTGAGCAGCAAAGATTTTCGACCAACTCAGACACGGTTCTGACGATCAGCGGTGATGGCGATGTGAATGTTTTGGGAGGCTCTTCTTCGATCATTGCGAATCGCTCAGATTCACTGAGTAATTTGGCGATTGTCGTTGACACCAATTCTTCAAGCAAAGGAATAAAATCATCCGACGGCAGCGCCATTGATATTGGTGGAAATAATTCAATTTCGACAATTTCACTTGATGCAGGAATAATTACTTCCAATTCCGATCTTGGTAACACAATATTTCTTGCCGGAACAGGGGGATCAACAGCAATTAGCGCCGCGTTTGGAACATCGATTTCGCAAACCGGTATTGCATCATCCACAATTTATTCAAGCACCACATCAAACACTGATTTATCAATTACAAATGCAGGAAAAATCAGCGTTCAAAGCAATGCAAATTCAGGTACAATTTATTTTGGCGACAGTGATGGCGGATCAACGCTGACGGTGGATAATGCTGGAACAATCCATGCTGGAATTGGAAAAGCGCTTGAAATGGCTGACTCTGGAAATAGTGCAACAGTTAACAATACTAGCTTTATTGTAGGCAGTCTGAGCGCTGGTGCAAATTCTTTATCAGTGGTGAATAATACGACTACTGAAATCACGGGAAATATTTCTGCCACCACCGGTTTTTTGTCAATCATCAATACTGCCGGAACCATCACCGGCAACATTGATATGGGTTCAAACTCCTCATCAATTCTTCGGCTGAATGGTGGATCAATTGTTGGCAATATAACTTTGGGATCAACCAATGGAGTTGGCATGATCTGGCGTAACGGCACTTCTGTTTCTGGCACCATTCAAGGATCAGGCGCAGGAAGCGGTCAAATCTCGATTGGATTTCTTGGCGCAGGCACTGCAGAAACAGTAACAGCAAGCGCGAATATTGGCGGCGGCGGTAAAGCAATTGGATCACTAACCCTGCAAAGTCTTAACACATTTAATTTGGGTGCGCATTCTTTAACCACCACCGGCGGTGTATATTTAAACAGAAATACGACATTAAATGTCGGCAGCGGCACTGTGACTAGTGATATTCTGGGTTTTATTCCTTTTTCTTTAAGCAGTAATGGCGCGGGCACTGTCAATTTTACAGAAAATAATAATTTGGCCGGAACTGTTGGAACCCATAACGGCAACTCTCTTAGCACCGTAAATATTTCTGCGGGAAAAAATGTTGATGCCGGAATTTACAGAATTAATGCGCAAAATATTAATTTGGCGGCCAATTCAAGCTTAACAATTGCCAATGTAGTTTCGGGCGGTGGCGATAATACAACTGGCGCGAATCTCACCGATGCTGCAATTATTCTATCTGCAAATTCGACATTAATTTTAAATGATCACTCAACAATTATTGGAAACATTAATGGCGACAATGTCGGCGATGGCAATGTTATGGCCGCCGGTGTTGTTTCTGTTGATGAAATTGGCACAACTCGTGCGATTGATAATTTTACTTCAGCGATAAATTCTGATGTAACTTTCAATGGAAATATTTTCGCCAATAATGTTGTGATCAATGGTGATGCGATTTTTAGCAATTCTACAACCACTATCACCACCGATAATTTCACACTAAATTCTGGCGCGTCTTTGTCGTTGGTGATTTCTGATCCGGCGGCGACATCACTTGTGGTTGATGGTTCGGCAATTATTTCTGAGGACACAACTTTGCAAATACAACTTTCGGGCGTGATAAATTCTGGCACAGTAATTACTTTGGTTGACGCAACCGCACCTTCAGCAATTAGCGCCATTGCTGATCCAAACGTCAATATAAATTTTTCTGGCACCAATTTTTATGATGGAAATTTATTTTCAACTTCAGTTTCTGGCAATAAATTATTATTGACTGCGCGTTTGGCGCGCTTGACTTTTAATAATTCAAATGTGCAAAATATTTATGACGCCGCGCAAAATTCATCTTCACCAAGCGGAGAATTATCTAGACTGAAGACATATCTTACTAGCAGTTCTTATAGCATTGATCAAAAAACTGCGGCGCTAAAATCAGCAATGCCAGAAGTTGACAATTCAAGCAATCGCGTGGTATTCAACAATGCAAGCACTGCGCTTGATATATCTTCAATGCGTTTGCAATCAATTCAGAAAAATGCGCAATATGCTTATAATCAAAAAAATGCGATAAAATCTGACGCACCATCTTTTGCAATTGCAATGCAAAAGGAAGCTCGAAAGTCAGCGTGGGCGCAGGTTTTTGGCTCTAATATCAATCAGGAAAATAGCGTAAATTCTGATGGATATAATGCCAATAGTCGCGGAATTATTTTTGGCGGCGATAAAAAAATCGACAATAATTTTATTTTAGGAATTTCAGGAAGCTATACAAATTCAAATATCAAATCAAGCAATTCTTTAAAACAAACCAATATTGCTTCTTATCAAATCAACACTTATGGCGGATATAATTTTGAAAAATATTTTATAAATAGCATGCTGGGGTTTGTGTTAAATGAATATAAATCAAATCGCACAATTCCAATTTTTGCTTCAGCGGCAACCGCAAATTATAGCGGACAAAATTATATTGCGCGCGCCGAATTTGGCATGAATCAAAAATTTGATTCAGGATTTATTTTAACGCCTCTTGCCACAATCACCGCCGCGCATAATAATGTGGAAAACTATACAGAAAGGGGCGCCGGCACACTTAATTTGCATGTAAAAAATCGTGGCACAAATTTTTTTGAAACGCGCGCGGGGATAAAAATTAGCAATAATTTTTCTTATTCAAAGTTAACAATAATTTCACCAGAATTTTCCACTTCTTACGGCTATGATTTTGCAGGAGATGAGCAAAAAACCAGCAGCAATTTTGTCGGACAATCAAATGTGTTTGATTCGAGTGCGCAAAATATCGCACGCGGCAGCTTGAAAATTGGCGTTGGAACAAAAATTTATAGCGGCGATGCGCTATCGTTTAATTTAAATTATAATTTCGAACATCGCGCAAATTATCAAGGAAATTCATTGTTGTTTAAGTTGGCTTATAGATTTTAAAATTTTGCGAGTTAGGTCTTGGAGTTTTGCTTATAGCGAAAATTATCCAATAAACAAAGCTTGTGCGACCGCATTAACAACGCTTGCAATTCTAATGCTGTGCGCGATTGTACTTCGATCAATTTGGGCGTGAGCTAAAACTTTCACGTGAGAATCTATGCATAATCCACAACCGTTCACCGCAGAAACCGCTAGGGCGTAAATCTCGAAATCGACTTTGTCAATTTGTGGATTGCCAATTATGTTCATTCTTAATTTTGCCGGCATTTTTAAATATTCTTTATCGCTCACCAAATGCGCGAAACGATAATAAATATTATTCATCGCCATAATTGTCGCGGCGGCTTTTGCGGCGTTGATTTCTTGCTCGCTGATTTTTTCTTGCGCTTGCGTCAAAACAAACTCAACCAACTCACGATTTTTGGTCGCATAAGCGCAGGCAAGCGCAACGCCATAAATCTGGTTTTCGCGCAAAGAAGATTCAGGATCAACTTTCAAAACCGAAGATAAATTTAATTTTATATCTTTGGCATATTCTTTAAATTCAATATTATTTGTCATAATTTTTATTTTTATAATTGATATTTCGTCGCCCAATTTATGTGAGGATAGCCGCAACTTCGCGCCGCTATATTATAGCACAACAACTTGATGTTGACAACCAAAATAACTTCATCTTTTTGGTCTAAAATTTATGATAAAAACCTTGTGTATATCCTGATACACGCGCTTTTTATCATAAATTTTATCCTCAAAAATATTTTGTTATAGGCGGCGCAAAATTTCTAAACATTAATCGTGTCGTCTCCTTTTTTCCAATTGCACGGACATAATTCGTCAGTTTGCAAAGCGTCCAAAACTCGCAAAACCTCGTCGGGATTGCGCCCCACGTTTAAATCTGTCACTGACACAAATCTGATGACGCCATCTGGGTCAACAATAAATGTTGCGCGATTTGCCACTAATTCTTGCTTATGCAAAATTCCAAGCTCGCCTGAAAGCTTTCCACCAACATCAGCAAGCATTGGGATTGCAAGCTCGGCCAATTCTGCCGCATCTCTTTTCCACGCTAAATGGACAAATTCGCTATCGGTGCTTGCGCCAAGCAAAACCGTGTCGCGATCAGCAAAATCTTCGTTTAATTTTGCAAATGCCGCAATTTCGGTCGGGCAAACAAACGTAAAATCTTTCGGCCAGAAAAAAATCACTTGCCACTTTCCCTTGTTACTTTTATCACTAATTTCAATAAAAGCATCATTTGGGCTAGCCGGATATTTGCCCGCTTTAACGGCTTTTAAGTTGAAAGCCGGAAACTTATCACCAATCGTTAACATAGTTTTATTATTTATAGGTTAATAAATTATGATCAAACTAGATCATGTAAAAAAATATAGACAATAAAGTTCTATAAGTATAATATATTGATATTATGATAATGATAACTTTTACTTATAATGAATATTAAAGATTGCAAATATTTGGTTGAAGTCGACAGATTGAAAAGCTTTAGCAAAGCCGCCCTGACCTGTTTTATTTCACAGCCGGCGCTAAGTCAGCAAATTAAAAAGGTTGAAGACCAGATTGGTTTTGATATTTTTGAAAGAGATAAGAAAAATATTATAACTACGAAAAAAGGTGCAGAAGTTATTATTTATGCAAAATCCATTCTTGAATTACACGAAAAAATCAAGCAAATTAAAAATAAAAATAATTCTCTAAACATAGGATTAATCCCAACAATTTGCCCTTATTTATTGCCAAAAATTGTCGATAATTTACACAAAAAATTACCAAAAATTAAATTTTATTTTAGCGAGTTAAAAACCAAAGACTTAATCGCAAAAATAAAATTAGGCGAGATTGACGCCGGAATTATCGCTTATTTCAGCAATTTAATTGATGACAAGTTGAATTATCAAAAATTATATGATGAAGAATTTTTGTTAACCTTGCCAAAAAAATCAAAATTAACGACAAATGATTTTGTAAAAATCATAAAAAGCAAAAACTTGATTTTGCTCGAAGAAGGCAATTGTATGTCGGACAATATCAAAGAAATTTGCTCAATTTACAGCCAAAATTCATTTAGCGATTTTTATGCTACGAATATTGAAACCGTAAAGAACATGCTTCGCATCAATAATGGCGCGGCGCTTTTGCCAAAACTTTCGTGCTTAGAAAAAGAAGGACTTAAAACATTGTCATTTAAGCCAAAAAAATTTCGTGAAGTCGGCATAATTCATCGCACAAGTTATAATGAAAAATTAATTATTGATGATGTTTCCGACACAATAAAATCAACACTAGAAAGCCATTTTCGAGATTGATAATTTAATCTAAAAAACTATTAATTATTTTCGGTGTATAAAAAAATATTTCTTATACCATTTTCCACTAATTTAGAAATTTAGGCAAAACAATTTTTTAGGATAAATTGTAAATAAAAAATCCGTCATATCTGAAAATGTAGGAAGTTTTTATTTGAGATTTTACGGCACAAAAACTTCTATTAAATTGACCAAAAAAACACAAAATCAACAATCGTCAGAAACGCTCCCAATCCTTGAAAAAATTAAATCCTTGCTTGTTTCATTTCTTTTCGTAATCATCGAAGACGCAATATATTTTTTGTGATATTTTTGACCTCAAATCACCCAACCTAACTGAGAAATTTTTATGCCAAAAAACGAGAAAGGATTTGAAGGGTTTGCACAAATGCATTCAAACTCAGAACAAAAAGTTGTCTTGGCTTCTTCTGTCGTCGCCCCTTCGCCCGAAGAAAATATAGTTCGTTTTTCTCTTAACGAAGAAAATCAGCTGGTGATCTCTTTTGCAAACGAAGGACAACGCTGGCTATTTACTCAAGATTATAAGCACAGACTTGAAGAATATCAGAATTCGAGTTTCTCAAAAAATCCTAGCGACATTCTTGAGCCGGTCGGATTTATAACCGCGGCGCAATATAATTTGAGAAATGTAAAAGATTTTCCTCAAACATCAGAAATTCACGTTAAGAAATGTGACAAAAAACCTCATAAATATGGCTTTAAAATAGAGGGCAACAAGGTGGTTATTGTTTTTGATTCGCACGAATCACGAAACGCATTTGCTCAAGCTTTGGGTTTTAGCAAAAATACGATTGAAACTCCTAGTGCCGAATCATTTTCTTCGAGCGGATTCACTGTAAATCTTCCGCCAATTCACGAAGAAAATAGCAACGAAATTATTATTAATGTTCATCTTTTAAGAAGAGGGTTTTCTAGTGATATGAGCGAATTTAAACGCCGAGAGCCTGCGGCAATTTATGCGGCCGCAAAGCCAGAGCCAAGAGTTGCAAATCCGATTGATTTCGAAGCGGTGCAAGCGATTATTTTAGCCAACGCCCATTCTCCTGAATTGCAAGAAATGGGAGAAATTTTATCTAAGCATCCTTCATTTGAAAGCACGCCCGAATTTTTAACATCCGCAAAGTTTTTCGAATATTTAAATTCTGCTCGGTTAATAATGAACCCAGAACTAAACAATTTGATAAAAGATCATATTATCATAACTTTAAGACACGGAACGACCGACGAAAAAAAATACTATCTTCGACAAATTCTTGATTCTGATCAAGTCTTAATTCCAGATGAAATTTTAGCAATTTCTAGAGAACAAATTTCAGATAAACACGTCAATAATTTTATTCGAAGAATTGTTACCAAAAAACCTCTGGCGCTTGACAAAGAAACCGGAGATGTTCTTTTGAGAGACGGCAGAAGAATTGAATCTGAATTTATTAAAGACATTGCCGATGCGGGCGAATTAGAATATTACGATGAAGAGCTTGGAAGATATGTGCGCGATAGCGTTGATTTATTCGAATATATTTCTGTAGAAGAAGCAGAAATCGCAGCTTTTTTGGGCGTTTCAACCAAAACTTGGTTTCAAGAAAATGAAGCTAAAACTACGAGAGAAGGCTATGTAATTGGTTTTTGCGACGCAGCTTTGACGAAAGAAACACGAGAATTTAAAGATGTAGTCATAAAGCCAGCCAGCCCTGATAGCGAGGAAGAATTATCTTATTTCACAAAGTTTGCGCGAAGAAGCGAAGAATATCTCGCGGCACAAGACAAAATATGGGCCGATTTTTATGCGATAAAACCTCGCCCGACAATTGAAGACGCCAAAAAAGACCACGACAGATTTAAGCCAATCGCCGGAACACCAAATTATTTCGACACAGAAGTTTATAAAAAAATGTTAAAATTGCGCCTTGGTGCAACTTTAGAAACAGCTGACAACGCTGCAAAAAAAGAAGGCGAAAAAGCCTATGTTCATTTTTCTGGCGAAGATTATAAAGAGAACCAAATAAGCCCATGGCAAAAAGTAATTTTTTATCAAACCGTCATTGAAATTTTAGAAGAAGAAAGAGCTAAAGGAAATTTGCAAAATATAAGCGATGTTGATTTTTCTAGCTTTTTTGACCAAACCGATTCGCCCCAAGATCATCCGTTTAAAACAGTAATAGAAATTGCCCAAGTTAGAGGGGTTGCGAATTCTGGCATTAAATTACACAACTCGGTCAACGACGCTTTCAGTTTAAGCGCAAAAAAAGAAGGTAAACTTTTAGTCGCAACTTATAAACGCGATCCACGTTTTCACGAAGGCGGAGAATTTTGGCTTAAAGGAATCAAAGACCCAGAAATTTTGCCAATATCTAGAAATCCACAAAAAGCCTCAAGCAAAGATCCTGAGGATCTATTTTTAGAAGCAAGAAGAAAAGAGGCCGAAGATTCACGTCCACACAACCCAGATTCAAGCGCCCAAGCCGCTTTTCGTGCGCCAATAATCAGTGTTGCTTTTTCTGGACTAAATCCGCTATTTCAAGATTTATCCAAAACATATGTGATCGGTCAACAATCAACGCAATATCTCGTTTTAAAACAAGAAAAATCTCTGCAACTTAGCGAAAGAAGATCGACTCTAGGCAGTGCGCCTTCAAAAACTTCAACAAAATGGTCTCCTTTTGCGAAAAGAAAAACGAAAGGCAAAGAATCCGCCGCTTCATTCATGGAAGAAGATTCAGGAGATCGGTCAGACGATGCTAAGGGAACTCTCGATAGAATTCACAAATTGATGTATTCAACCGGAGTTTGGCGCGTTGGCGATAAATCTCACGAAACGGATGCGGATAGAAAAAAATTAAAACTGATCCCCGGTTTTGAAATTGGTTGCGACCAATTCGGAAACACCTACATCAACCGCTTCGACATTGCGGGTGGCGCGATAGAATATGGCAAAAAAGTAAAATTTTCTTCCATTCGCTACAGAGAAAATGAAGAAGGGAAACTTGTGGCTGATTATTATCAGGGCGAATGCATATTCACAAATCCGACAGATTTAAAAAAGAAGAGTGGATTAGTTGGCGTAGCCGACGTTAAACAAAAACACAAAGCCCTCAAGCTTGCAAACAGCGAACAAGTTCAAGATTTGCGAGAAAGTGTTGATGTGGCAATTAACGATCTTTCTAATGAATTAAAAACGCAACAAAATGATCATAGACAAAAAATATTAAATGAAATGCAGGGCGGCTTAAGTTTATTGAGAGATAAATTTTTAGCTTTATACCCACAGTTGCAAGAAGAAGGCGTTGATCGCAGCAATGTTAAATTCGAACTTACATACAAAGGTAAACCATATCAGTGCGGATTTAATGAATCGGGTTTTTATATTGAACAAATACAAGAACTCGACGTTGATGAATCAAACCTCGAAGGCTATAAATCAAGTGTCGCTTTTATTTTAGGCGAAGATAATAATGTTTTGCTAAAAACCAGAATCGAACCATATATATTTTCGCAAGAAGACAAACAGGCCTATCCAAACCCAGAACGAAAATCATATTTATATTCAAAAGACGCGGCCCTTGAAACCGCCTTTAGTTTTATGGAACTCAACAGGAAATTTTCTCAAAACATTGATGAGTTCGCGGCGCAAAAAGCAAGCAGAAAACCGCGAATCGCTTCAGAACTAGGAATCGCCCTAGAAGAACTCGAAGAAAGACAACAGGCGCGTCAATCGCTTCCACAAGAAGAGGGACAAGCTTCAAGCTCTCCGTCAAGCGCCAGATCAACAAAGCTTAAACCTCCTGTTCAAACTTCACAACAACCCTAAATAAAACACTTTGCCTCGCAAAAATCAGGCAAAGTGTTTTTTACATTTTTTGAATCAATTCACAAAAAAAACATCTAAAAATCACTAAAAATTAGCCATTTTTGTCACTTTTTTACATAAAAATCCTCAAATTTGACAATTTAAATATTTTAGCTATACTTAAAAAAAATGATCATAAATCATAAAAGGATAAAATGATGTTTTTTGAAGAGAAGACAAAAAGTGAAATAGAATTTAATTCAAGCGATTCACTCACTCTTGGCGTTGAAATCGAGCTTCAAATTATCGACAGAAACTCCCTAAATCTTACTCCAAAATTCGACGAATTATTTTCTGCTTGCGAATCTCCAAAAAGACTCGAGGCCGAATTTTATCTTAGCACGGCCGAAATTAACACTTCACAAAAATGCAATAATGTCGGCGAAGTTGAAGTTGATTTCAACAAATCTATCGACCAAATTATCAGGGCCAGCGAAAATATTGGTGTCGAACTTGCAACCACCGGCTGTCACCCTTTTTCAAGATATGCCGATTGTGTTATCACGCCTTCAAAACGCTATAACGAATTAATCGACCGCAACCAATGGCTAACGCGCCGCATGACTGTTTATGGACTTCACGTTCATCTTGGCATGAAAAGTGGTGACGATTTTGTGCGCTTCAACAATTTCTTTTTTTATTTTTTACCTCATTTATTGGCGCTTTCTGCAAGCTCGCCATTTTGGCAAGGTGAAAATACTGGGCTTTCGGCGTGCCGCCCCACCACTTATGAATCGTTGCCAACCGCCGGACAACCCTATAAAGTCAAGAATTGGAACGAATTCGAAAGTCTTTATGGCAGCTTAAAAAAATGTAAAGCCATCGATTCAATGAAAGATTTGTGGTGGGATATGAGACCAAGCCCGAGGCTTGGAACCCTTGAAATTAGGGTTTGCGATGGCTGTGCCACTCTTGAAGAAACGCTTGCAATTGTCGCACTTGTTCATCTTTTGGCCGCGTGGTTTGAAGAAAATGGCGCGTGGATCGACCGCTTTCAAGCTCCACTTCACTGGATTATTCGCGAAAATAAATGGCGCGCAATCAGACACGGACTTGATGCAGAATTAATAACTTGCCAAGAAGGAAAAACCAAACCAATTCGCCAAGATATTTCAGACTGGGTCGAAAAATTAGCGCCGCTAACAAAAAAATTCGGCTATGAAAAATATATCAACAATTTGTGCGAAATTTTAGAAAAAGGCAACAGCACAACTCGTCAGTTAAAAGTTTTCGAAAAAACAAATTCTTTGCAAGAGGTAGTAAAATTCAACATCGCCGAGTTTAAAAATCGCAAACCGATTTGGAATTTTTAGCCTAAAATCTCTTAACCATCTTCCCTTCTTCATTCACGAAATATAAAATCGGCAACGCGTCAGGTTTTGCGATAAAATTATTTTCAACAATGTCGCTAAATTTCGCAATTTTAAACGAAAATTTCTTGGCGAAGTTCAAAAAATCTTTTTCATCGTCCATTTCGTCAAAATTTATGGCGATAATTTCGAGATTTTTGTCGTTTTTTTCATAAGTTTTCTGCAATTCGCTCATTTCTTGATAACAAAATTTGCACCAGCTTACGAAAATCACAATCACAACTTTTTTGCCGCGGTTTTTTTGCAAATCAAAAAGCTGTGAATCTTGCGTTTTAACGATTAGCGCAGGATTTTTCTCCTGCGCTAACGCCTTGCTAAAATTGCAAAATAAAACAAAAAATATCACCAAAAATTTCAGCATTTTGTCGAAAATAATTTTTTAATATTTTTATCTTATCGCAATTAAAAATTATAACCAACTATTATTTTCACAACCTTGCCAACATTGAGCTGGTTGCCATTTACATATTCATAAATCGGCAATTCAATATCGCCATAAATTTTTATTTTATCAAAATTTATTTCAATTGCAGGCGCGATAAAAACTCGTTTATAACCGCTGTTTTCATTGTCAGAACTCATTTTAGAATCACGAGATTTGTGCGAACCAATAACTTGTAAAATTGGCGAAACATTATCGAAAAAACCGATTTTACCAAGATTATAATAAGACCCAACAGCAAAGTTTGTCTCGGTTCCGGGCGCAAAATTATGCTTTGTTTCTATTGGTTTTTGCGTCATAATTTGCGAGAAAATGCCACTATTTTGCGAAATATTTGTTTTGTAATATAAACCCAAAATCGCATCATAACTTCCGCTTCCCGCCTGCATTTGCGCATGCATATCAGGATTATTAGTTTCGCCCGTCGGCAATTTTGCCCCAAAAATCAAACCAAGCGACATGTCATCAAGAAGCCCCGAATAAATGCCTGTAATTTTCACGTCACCAAGAGCCTTTGTCTTGCCAATTGACGCCTCATTAACTCCGTGATGATGATGAACCATATAGTCTTGGCGCAAAACATATGGCACGCGCGCCGTCAAACCAAAGTCGCGATTGAACATATATTGTCCACCAAGAGTAACCATTTGTGTGTCGATTTTTTTGTGGTGATTATGGCCTTCAACTGACCTTTTTGATCCGCTAAAATTCTTATCTTGCGATATAGAATCATATTGCAAAAACATCAATCCGCCTTTTTTATTAGGAATTAATGCCGAAGAAGCAACATCGGTCAAAGACGCGCCACAAGCGCACGCAAAAGCTTGAGAAGTTAAAAATGCCGCGCCAAAAACAGCGCTAAAAAATAATTTTTTCATAGTAAATAATTTAAGTGAATATTTAAGATATCGATTTAGCAAAAACTATGAAAAACTAGGAGGAGCGCGCATTTGATAAGAAAATCTTCGCAAAACTAATTTTATTTTTTCGTAAAAACGAAAAGCAAAATCAAATAAAATAAAACTCGCGACAAAAACAACAATAAATGTTAATAAAATATCGACGCAAAAATTAAAAAACGCAGCTAAAATTTTGTTTTCTTCTTGACTATCGTCGGCGCTTAATTTTTTATCACTTTTTACTTCAAAAAATTCGGCTATTTTTTTGCCATAATCAATAAAAATTTCTTGTTTAGAAATATCATTTTTCTCAAGCGAAATAACCGCCAATTCAGCTTGTCCGAAGATCAAAAACGATCTTGCTAAGAGAAAATAAAGAAGTGCTAGATAGGGAATTATATTTAAGAATTTTTTAAAAAATCGAACCAACATTTAAGCCGCAATTTTATATATTTAAAACACCAAAAAACTCATTTTAAGAGAAAAGCTCGCCGCGAATTATATAATTTCTTACACATTTTGTCAAGAAAAAATGTCGAAACTCAATACTTTCTAAGAAAATTCACTAAACAAAGTTATTTTTTCTTTGAGTTATAAAATTATTCAGCTAATCTAATTATTAGTAGAATTTAACTAAAATAATGCCAAAAATAAAAGAATTTTTCGCCAGAATTACCGAATTTTTCAAGCGCACCGAAATCAAATTTATGCGCTCAGAATATCTTATCATTATTTTGCCGATTCTGTTGGTTTTATTAATCTTGCTAATTTACACTCCATTTTTGTTTAACAATAATGATTTGCGTTTTCAAGTTGAACAAAAAGTTTCCGATTATACTAAGGGAAACCTAGAAATTAAAGGCGGCGTAAAAGTCGCACTTTTACCAACACCTTCAATAACAATCAACGACGCAATATTACAAAACTATATTATCGGCAATAAAAATTATAATATTTACATCAAAAACACCAAAATAAAAATTTCATTTTTGACAAGCTTAATTGGTAAATTTTCGATAAAAAAAATCACATTTTCTGACGCAATCATAGAAAATTATAGCGCCAATAATTTATTAGAATTAAAATCACAAGAACTCATAAACGCCACAAATTCAATCGCCAAAAATAATTCTCAAGATGGAATTAACGGAAATTTATTCGCAATAAAAAAACTCGATTTCAACAATTTTACTATTAAAGATTTGCCTGATATTGAAATAAAAAACCTCAAACTAATATCCTATTCAAAGCTAGAAAATAAAGGTGAAATAAGCAATTTTAACGGCAGTTTCGAATTCTCTAAAAAAAGAATAACAGGGTCAGGAAATTTCTTTAATCAAAACATAATTAACAATTTCAAGCTTGATTTAAAGCCGCTTTCAAAAGAGCCTGATTCGGTTTTGGAAATTTTTTCTTCCTATGCAAATTTCAAAATTTACGGCAGTTTTATAAACAGCAAAGCCAGCAATCAAGGCAATTTCGGCCGCTATTTTAAAGGAATAATCGAGGCCGAAATCTTCAACTTAAAAGATTTTTACAAAAGTTATGTCAGCGATAAGGGCTTTGTTTTCAACAAAATAAATCCTGCGACAAAATCGGTAAAATTAAAATCAGGAATCTTAAAAACCAACACCGAAATCGTCATCGACAACATCGTCATAAGCTCGAATTTAATGAACGGACGCGGCAATGTCAATATCGATTTATCGAGCAAAATTCCCTTAATTGACATAAAATTATTGATGGAAAATATCGACATGGACGCAATTTGGCTTAATGATAAAAAAGCCGACGCGCCAGAAGAAGCCCCCGAAAAAGCCAAAGAAGAAAAAGCCACACAACCTCAAGAAAACATACAACAAGTTGGATTAAACATTGCGCAAGATTTTCGCGATTTTGATTTAACTCTCGAAACAAAAATCACACGAATTCGTTATTTGGCCGAAGAAATAAAAAATATCGATATTTATGCAACAATTTCTAAAAATGGTGAAATTTTAATTTTACCACTCACTCTCGAAGCCCCAGGTGGCGGCAAGTTCAGAATTAGCGGCGCCATAGAAAAACGCAACAACTCGCCAAAATTTATCGGAAAAATCGATGCGAAAGGCGATAATTTAGCCAATATTTTGCGTTGGCTTAAAATTGAATCACAAAATTTAAAATATGATAATTTAAAAGAATATTCAATTTATTCTGACCTGATGCTGATGCCAAACACAACGGTTTTGAACAATTTTTATCTTAACATCAATAATCAAAATACTGAGCTTTTGGGCGAAATGAAAATCGATTACAGCAATAAATCATCGAACATTATTAGCAATTTCGAAGTTCACAATCTTGACATCGACGATTATTTTTTAACCTCGGGCCAAAACATTTATTTGTCAGCGGGAAATCTGCTCAAAAAAGTTTTGTGGCTCAATAATATCACCTCAAAAAACGACTTAACTTTGGCTTTTGACAAGCTTCGCTATAAAAATTTAACATTCTCAAATCAAGCTTTAAAAGTGCGCTTCGGACAAGGTTATTTAGAAATCGATCAATTAAAATTGCAAACCGATAATTTCGATCTTGAAACTTCGATGGCAATCGACATCAACACAACAGTTCCTAAGCTTGACTTATCTTTAAAAGCGAAAAATTTTAACTATGATTCTTCAAATAAAGCGGTTTTAGACATCGGAGAATTTCAAGAAAATATCGAACAAAAAACGAGTCAAATTGTCACAAAAAAATTAAATGCGGTTGATCAATTTTTCGCCATGCCTTCTCTTGAAAGCTTTGACGGCTCGGTTTCAATTGATTTTGAAAATGCTAATTTCGACAATTTCAATGTAAAAAATCTAAAAATTGACGGAAAATTACGCTCAGGAATTATCGAATTCTCACAATTTTTAGGCGAAATTTATGACGGAAAATTTGACTTTATCGGATCAACCGGAATCAAGCTCGAGAAGTTTTTAAGTGGAAATTTAAACCTAAAAAGCATAAGATTAAAACCGTTTCTAAAAGACCTCGCGGCCATTGAAAATATTGATGGAATCGCCAATATTTCCACCAGCATTTCTTCATATGGCGACAAAAAAGAATCTTTTTCATCAAATCTCAACAGTGAATTAAAAATCAATGCCGGCGCAGTGTTAATCGAAGGATATGGCTTAAATGATTTAGTGAAAAAAATGTTCAACCCTTTTTATTTCCAGAAAGATTTGCAAAATCCTCTCGATATTTTATACAATAAAAGTGCCAAAACCAATTTCAAACAAGCCAGTGGAATTGTCACGGTCAACAAAGGCAAAGAAAATCGCTTCAAAATCGACTTTTCCGGCATTGCTTCAAACGGCATAATTTCGGGCGATTTCAACTTAATCGAAAAAACAATCAACGGCACTTCGAACATAATTTTTCTAACCGGAAACAAGCAAAAACAAGTTCCTGTAAATATCGCAAGCAACTTCAAAGGCAATTTCGACAATATTTTGCAAAACACCAATGTCGATCAAGCAATTCAATATATTCAGGCAGCGCAAAAGCAAATAGATAGCGGCCTGCAAGAACCTAAATTTAAGCAAGAAGCGCCAACAGCAGCAGCAACGGCCGCAAATCAAAAACCCGATACTCAAAACCCACCAAAGACCGAGCTGAGCAAAGAACAGCTTGAAATGATGAAAGCCGCCTTTCCAAACGGAATTCCCAGTCTTGAAGAACAATTGAGGTCGCAAAATATCGAAGGTCAAAGGGCGCCTCAAATACAACCAAATCAATAGCTTATGACAAAAATCTCGGTTGCTGATATTTTAAACAAAAAAAATCACGACAAAATCGTTTGCCTCACCGCTTACAGCTATTCGGTTGCTAAAATTTTAGACGATTTCTGCGATATAATATTGGTTGGAGATTCGCTCGGAATGTGCATTTATGGCCTTAAAGACACAGTTGACGTAAGTTTGGGAATGATGATCGATCACGGCAAAGCCGCCACCAGAGCCTGTAAACGCGCCTTAGTTGTCGTCGACATTCCTGCCAACACTTTCGAAAAATCACCGCAGCAAGCTCTTGAAACTGCACAAAAAATAATGGGCGAAACTTTGTGCGACGCGGTTAAAATTGAAACCGACACCAACCAAATCGCGGCGATAAAATTAATTGCCGAAAATAAAATCCCCATTATGGCCCATGTCGGCCTGTTGCCACAACAAGTTCGCGAACTTGGCGGCTATAAATATCAAGGTCGCGACAATGAAAGCGCCAATAAAATTATCGACCTCGCGCTTCAAGCCGAGGCCGCTGGCGCTTTTTCAATCGTCATCGAGGCTGTTCCCGCTTGGCTTGCCGACGAAATTTCGGCGCAATTAACAATCCCGACGATTGGCATTGGTGCCTCGAAAAACTGCGACGGACAAGTTTTGGTAATTGACGATGTTTTGGGTCTAAATCAAGAATTTACGCCAAAATTCGTCAAAAAATATGCAAATTTAGCCGAAATCATCAAAAATTCGGTCGAAAACTTCAAAAATGAAGTCAAAAACGGCGATTTTCCGCAAAAGTCGAATTTGCTTGAAAAATAGTAATAATGCACTATAATATGCCCGTTGTTCTTTTAACAAACGTTTCGCTCTACTAAAAAACCTCTGGCAAAAATTGAGGAATTTCGGAGAAAAAAATCTCCTAAAATAAGTTTTAATTCACAAATAATAAATATGACACAGAATTTCGATGTAATCATCATTGGTGGCGGCCCCGGCGGCTATGTAGCAGCAATTCGCGCAGCACAACTTGGCTTAAAAGTTGCTTGCGTTGAAAAACGCAAAACTTTGGGCGGAACCTGCTTAAACGTTGGTTGCATTCCATCAAAAGCATTGCTTGAAATCTCACACAAATTTCACGATGCCGCTCATTCATTTGAAGCGCTTGGAATTCAAAGCTCAAAACCAAAAATCGATGTCGCAAAAATGATTGACAACAAAAACGAAATCGTGAAAGGCTTAACGCAAGGAATCGCGGGCTTATTCAAGAAAAATAAAGTCACATCAATTGACGGTTTTGCGAAATTTATCGATAAAAACACTGTCGAAGTTGAAAATGAAGGCAAAAAAGAAAAATACACCGCCAAAAATTTCGTAATCGCCACCGGATCAGAAGTAGTAAGCCTTCCAAACGTTGAAATCGACGAAGAAGTCATCGTTTCATCAACCGGCGCGCTTGAATTAAAACAAGTTCCGAAAAAAATTATCGTGATCGGCGCGGGCGTCATCGGCCTTGAAATGGCTTCAGTTTGGGGCAGATTTGGTGCCGAAATCGAAGTTGTCGAATATTTAGACAAAATCACACCCGCGATGGATAACGAAATTTCACGCAACTTTCAGCGCATCTTAGAAAAACAAGGCTTCAAGTTCCGTTTATCAACAAAAGTTTTGACAGTTAAGCGCACAAAAAATTCTGCCGAAGTTGAAATTGAGCCGGCAAATGGCGGCGCAAAAGAAATATTGAAAGCTGATATTGTCCTTGTGGCTGTTGGTCGCAAACCAAACACACAAAATATTGGCCTTGAAAATGTTGGTGTAAAAACCAACCAGCGCGGCTTCATCGAAAATCACCATTTGCGCACCAATGTTGAAAATATTTATGCAATTGGCGATGCTACAACTGGGCCAATGCTCGCGCATAAAGCCGAAGATGAAGGCGTTTGTGTCGCAGAAATCATCGCGGGCCAAGCCGGACACGTTAATTATGACACAATTCCAAACGTAATTTATACTTATCCAGAAGTTGCTTCAGTTGGCAAAACCGAAGAAGAATTAAAAGCGGCCGGAATTTCTTATAAAGTTGGGAAATTTATGATGATGGCAAACTCACGCGCCCGCGCCACTTTTGACGACCAAGGTTTTGTGAAACTTTTGGCCGACGCAAAAACTGACCGCATTTTAGGCGCTCACATTATTGCTCGCGAAGCCGGAAACACAATCCACGAAATCGTTGTTGCAATGGAATTTGGCGGAAGCGCTGAAGATATTGCTAGAACTTGCCACGCTCACCCAACCTATAACGAAGCTGTGAAAGAAGCGGCTTTGGCAGTTGATAAGCGTGCAATTCACAGTTAATGACACGCTTACATTTAAATAAAAACCAGTCATGTTTAGCAATATGACTGGTTTTTATTTGCGATTTTGACTAATCAAATAAACTATTTACATCTCCAATTTCCTCGTATTTTTGATAAAAATTTACTCAAAAACTATAGCTTTATCACTTGATTCCGCTATTCTTTGTCGCAATTTTCCTCAAAAATACTTTATAAAATCTAGGATATAAATAGGTTAATTATTAGCGTAAAATGGCATAATACTATTCACTAGTCTATCCCTTTTATGCTTCAAATTTTGACCTAAAAGGACTAACCTAGTGGAAAATTAGCCTAATTTTAAGAAGAGCCATCGCCGCCGTCACCACTGGCGCCACGACTTCTGTCTTGTGGTGCTGGGCGAAGCTTCGATAACGAGCCTTTGGTCGGCCTTAAGCTTGAAGAACTCGGAGGAGTAGAGCCTCTCGCGCCCGATAAACGCCCCTCAATTTCTGCCACCGATATAGAAGGCACCTCTGGTGAAGAGGCGGCTGACGATGCAGAAACCGAGGCAGATCTTGACGCCAAGGCTTTTTGCGCCGGACTCAAAGGCAACGCCCGACCAGCGGGGCTTCTTAAAAAAGACACCGCTTCAGCGCCGCGATCTTTTGGCTCAATCCCTTCTGACTCAACAGAAGATACAGAAAGAGCTGAGGATAAAGGTCTTCCAAAAGGATCTTCTTCGCTATATTTATTAAGTCCTTTCTCATATAAACGCAATTTCTCTAAATCAACCGGAGTCTCCGGTAAAGATCTTCCGCTAGGCGAAATTCCGAGATCTCTCAAATAACCATATTCAAAAACCGGTCTTTTCGGACTTTGAAAAAAAGCTGACTCCCTCATATCGTCCATTCCACTAACATCATGCCTTGTTTCGTCAACACTTGCCGCTAAACATTTATGGACAAAATCACGAACAGTATCAATTATATCTTCGCGCTGACCTCCTAAGAACCCCATCACTTCTTGCAAATGCGAATTTAGACCTTCAAAAAATCTTGACTCTGGAGCCTCGGCGCCAAATTTTATTTTAAACTTTCCCATTATTCCTCGATCTTTATATTCAAGCTCAATGGCAGTTTTCGATCTCTGAGTTCTTTTTTCAGCTAAAATTTCGTCAAAAATTCCGCTTCCAATAAGATTTGCGGCCACTTCAGAAAACAAGGATTCTTGCTCAAGCACATCTTGCTCAGCATCACCAAGATTGACACCCGATTCTCTATAATACTCAACAAGATCTTGCCTAAATTTATCATCAGACAACATTGTCAAAACTTCTTTTGCAACCGATAGTTTTTCAAGTTCTAGATGACTGTCAGATTTCTGCTGCAATACTGGTATCGCTTTTAGATCAAGAAGAGCCAAATGATGAAATCTCCTTCTTAAGTCAGACTCAAAAGCAAGATTTTCGCCCGCATTTTGAAGCAACCCTATCAAATTTCCAAAGTTCACTCGAAGTTTTTCAACCAATTTTTGCTTTTCGGGATCAGTAGTTCGAATGTTCTTTACGAGACCTTCAAAAATTTTAATCTTCTGAGATAAGTTAAGATTTTTAAAATCTTCAAGCGACTTGCCGCTCTTATCGCAAAATTTTATTAAATCAGCCTTCAAAGCTGATCTTGTCGCTAAATAATCAATCACATCAAAAACCGCCTCTGATAAATTATTTGCGCCACTTATATCAAGCCTGTCTTTCTTTATTTTAAGTTTTTCAACCCCACCTTTAAAACCCTCTAGATTCTCAATAATACTTTTGGCATTTTTCACGATTTCAGCAAAATTCTCACCCACAATCTCTCTACCAAGAGCAAAAGAAAGTCTCTGGCTTAAAAAATCGCGACGCGCTAAAACACCAACCTCTGAATCGTCATACTTCAAACTTGACGCAATAATAATTGCATTTAAAACACTGACAACATCAGAATTAGTCGTATTATTTGGAATCAAGTCCTCGCGTTTCGCGACTTGAAATTCAACCTTGCGAACCAGATTGTTTTGAGCATTTTTAAGTAAAATTCCATCATGATCACTCTTGCTCAATAAAAGCATCGTATCTTTAGCGCCAGTCTGAACCAAGCCTCTTTTTTCTTCTTTTCTCGCACCATAAATCGCCTCCAAAACCGCATCAACTCCCACTCCCGTTTTCGAACCACAAAAAACAATTTTAATCGGCTTAGTCTGATCATTTTCAAAAGACACGACCAGAGAAAATGGCTTTCCTGCGCCATGCCCGAAATATATGAAAATATTTTTTCCATCTTTCAATTCTTCCTTCGAAAGATCGCCCAAAACACTGGCAAAATCTGACATTTGTTTTGCAACATCTTCACCTTCTTCGGCCTGAAAAACAAAAACCCCGTCATTTTCACCAAGCTCGTTTACGTCTCTTCTTAGCGCTAAAGAAGCCATTCCAGCCAAATTAGCCTCTCTTTCATTAGCCTCTAGTCCTTTTAAATTTCTTATCGCAAGCACTCTCTGATCAGGATTATCCGCTTCAAGTTCTTGAAAATATCCCGAAATTTCACCAAATTCTTCTTCGCCAAGCGTCGAATCAAGCTCAGGTTCAGGACTTAAAGAATAACCCGTTGAAGCCGAACCATGTCTGCCGCTGGCAACACTCGGAAATCTGTCAGAGCCTCTGGAATATCTTCTTTTTGATGGAGTTCCTGCTCGTGGAGGAGTTGGACTAAATGTAGTTCCTTCAGCACCGCCACCAAAATCAGACGAAGCCCCAGATTCACTTTTATCACTTCTCATTGTGGTCTTAAATTTATTAAATAAACTAATATCGCGACTAATTTTATAACCTTGTTTCCATAAAACTAATATCATTTAAAATTTTGTGCAAGATTTTTTATTTAAATTTTATGATGTCGCCTTAAAAACGAACGCAATTTTTTTAAAACTCAAATTAAAAAACATATAGAGTTTATATTTTTCAAGTTCTATAATAAAAATTATTAATTAATAAAAAGGAGATCTATGACAAATTTAAAAACATTAATTTCAAATATTCCAGATTATGCAAAAGACATAAAAGTCAATCTCGAAAATTTATTAAGTG
>CAMCFD010000007.1 GCA_945874115.1 Rickettsia typhi
GCATCAACTTGATTATGCTCAGGATACATACACGCCGAAGATGAATAAAAAATATTTTTGATGTTGCGCTTATAACAAACATCTAAAACATTCAGGTTAATTGTCGCCGAATTATGCATAATATCAGCATCATTTTCACCAGTAAACACAAAGCCCGCGCCACCCATATCGGCCGCAAGTTGATAAACCTCGTCAAATTTACGGTCTATGACTCTTTTGCAAAAATCTAAATCGCGCAAATCACCCACGACAAAATCATCGGCCAAAGTTTGGCTATATTCGTGAAATTTTAAGTCGACACCGCGAACCCAAAATCCCTCATTTTTCAATCTTTTAACTAAGTGGCCACCAATAAAGCCACCAGCACCGCATACTAAAGCTGTTTTCATAATTAAAAATCTTATTTAATAGGTTTTGCCTTGATTAGCATATGCCAACCAAGTTTTTTTTCTAAAATACTGAATATTTCTTTCGGCATCACTTTAAACCAAGGCTGAAGCTCATATTCATATTTTACATATTTCTCAACAACATATGGGAAAATATGATCTTGCTCAATTGAAGTCACCTCAAAACAATCCTTCAATAATTCTTTGACATTTTCCTCATCATATATAAAAGCTATCGGACAACCATTCTGAGCCTCAGGCTGATCATAACCGCCCTCGATCATAAAATTTTTCCATGAATTTTTGGCGTAAAGCATGATTCTTAACTCGCCATCATCTTTGATTAATTTTCTCGCCTCTTCTATAACTTTTCTCGGATTAGTAGTATGATGTATCACACCAAAAGAATAAATAAGATCAAAACTTCCAGAAACTTTGCTTGTCAACTCTTCCGAATTGCAAGGAAATAAATTTCCCGCTAGATTATAAGTTTCGAATCTCTTTTTTGCTATCTCAACCGATTTGTCTGACAAGTCTACGCCCGTATAATCAGCCCCATTTCTGGCAAAATTTATTGCGTCAGTTCCCATGCCGCAACCTATTTCCAGAATTTTTTTGCCTTTCCATTTATCGAATTCAGCAAACTTAGGAATATGATATTCAACAAAATATTTTCTTTTTTCAACTTCATCGAAATATTCTTTGCTGCCAAATTCTTTATTAGAATGCCTAATGTTACACGGCCTATCATTCCAATAATTTTTTACCTTAGCTATATCCGTAACCGTAGAGTTATTATAGTTTTTGTGCATATCTATTTTCTATTTTTTTTAATAATTTGAGACTTTTAGTATATCTTTTTTTTATTATTATTTTTTTAACATAATATTTAGCAACAAAATACCATAGGTATAAAATAATTTTTACCGGCAAAATAAATATATATCTTACCAAAGACCTATCTCTTGTTAACCATATTTTAACTTTAGATAATAAAAGATCTGAAACAAAATAATTCTTACAAATACCTATTACATCACTTTTATGCCCAATAATCATGTGAGTTATCATTGGATTTTGAATAGGATTAAAATATTTTTTAATATCGCGATAATATCCAGAGGTATGAACATTTATGTTAATTGTTTTAAAACTTCTTTCGCATCGCTCAAGAGCTACACATCTTAACAAAATAGACTGGGCATAAAATAATTTTTCAAGACTGTCAAGTTGATATTTTTTAATATGTTTTTCTTCTATGCCAAAATCAAATATTAGAAGATCGGCAGTTTTGACCAGATCTTCTTTGCTAATGTTATTATCATGCTCTATAGCATTTTCTGCAAAAATAAAATGATTATCAGATTGTTTGTCAGGGATGTATTGATAAAGAAAAATATTATATTCTTTGCCAGAAATTGAACTAATCTTTTTTAAAAACTCAAACATCACTTTATTATAACCCGCATAAACAATATTAGATTTCTCCCTTAAAAGAATTATTTGTTCATATAAAAATGGAATAACATGATTGGTTGAGTAACAAATTTCTCCCACGCCATAATGGTTCATGTTTGAAACAGTAAACGGAATTTGCATCTCGCGTTCAATAATTTTTCTCAAATTATTTTCGCATTGCAAAGTGTCATTTTTATTTGCAGAAATTTCTTCAACCATGCAATCTGCAAGACCCCAGCTATTTTCTTGACTTTTTACATAAGGATCAGTAACAGAATCAAAAAACTCAAAAGCGCTATTTTCCGCCTTTCTCTTTATGCTGTGAGCCCAACCACTCATTCTGGTATGATTACAATGATATCCATAAACCTCATCTTGCAAACTCTCAACTTTCCCGCGCAATAAATGCATTCTTTTGCACAAATTCGAATCAACATGCCAGCCCAAAATCATTCTTTCATCAAAACCGTTGATTTTAAAAATATCATCGCGCAGCATCAATTGAAAATCGCCGGGAGCATCGTAAACAATAATTGGATTACCATAAACTACCTCATTTAAATGAAGAGATTTTCCCCAATCTTTAAATTTTGCAATAATATCGGTCGGATTTTTGCGGTCTAGCGATTCCCAAAGCGGCTCAGGAACATCGAAACGCGCCAATTCATAAAAACCATCTTTGGCTTTTGCAACAACATCAGAAAGCGATTTTTGTTCGTTTTGCGGCACAAAAACCATGTCGGTGTTCGATGACAAAATCCAGCGATTCTTCGGATTAGACCTTCTAATTGCAATATTGCGCGCCAATGGTTCGTTAACTTGCGCATGCGTTTTGTTTTTAAACAAATCATGAATCTCGGGACGAACACGAAAAACCCGTGTCAATTTTTTCGCCTTTTCAGTCAAAGTGTCTTGAATCGCTTCAATCACCGTGGGCAAATCGTTTGAAGTGTTATAATCTACGTATAAAATTTCGTCATCTTCATGCGTCAAAACCTCGGCAATCGCGTTAAGAGAAATCGCGATTCTCTTATGCATGTTATATCCATGATTATCATTTCTTCCATAAACAACAACTGATAACATTTTTTAAAAAATTAAATTACGCCAAGCAAAACAACTTGACATCGAAAAATCAAGCCCAAAATTTATTACTGATAAGATAGCGCCTGTCCTTATCAAACGACATCTTAGAAACTTTCGCTCCGATAACCGCTTGTTTTCTCTTATATTCACTTAAATAAAACAATTTTGCAATTTTTTTTACCAATTTTTCATCAAAACCCGTTTCTTCAATAACCTCTTTAATCGACTTTTCTTCTTCGATAATCTTATACAAAATTTTATCCAAAATATCATATTCTGGCAAACTGTCGGAATCTTTTTGATCATACCTAAGTTCGGCGGTTGGCGGCTTTTCAATAATTGAATTCGGAATCAAATCAATTTTCTTATAAACCGAAATTTCAGGAATATTTTTGTTGCGCCATTTTGAAATCGCAAAAACCTCAGTTTTATAAACATCTTTAATGGGATTATAAGCGCCACACATATCGCCATAAATCGTCGCATATCCAACGGCCATTTCCGATTTATTTCCAGTTGAAATCACTAAATTTCCGAATTTATTTGAAATCGCCATCAACATAATTCCTCGAATTCTTGACTGCATATTTTCTTCAGTCAAATCGGGGTTTTTGCCCGAAAATTTCTCGCTTAAACTTGACAAAATCGTGTTAAATGCGTTTTCAATTTCGATCACTTCAAGCTCAACTCCTAAATTTTTAGCACAAGTTAAAGCATCGTCTAAGCTCGCCTGAGAATTATATCGCGACGGAAGCGCAATTAACCTGACATTTTCACTACCAAATGCGTCAACCGCAATTGTCGCAACGATCGCCGAGTCAATGCCGCCCGACATTCCGATTACAACTTTCGAAAAACCAGTTTTCTTAACATAATCGCGAAGCCCAAGCAAAATCGTGTTATAAATATCGCTTTCAAGCGATTCAAACACGACATCGCGCACAGAAAAATCAGCACTAACCTCAACTTTTTTGTCATCACTTTTCACGAAATCAATAAAACCCGAATCTTCACAAAAACCCTTCATCGCCAAAACCAAATCACCTTTTTCATTCAAAACAAATGACCTTCCGTCAAAAATCACCGAATCAACGCCGCCAACTTGGTTGATATAAATCAAGGGTGCTCCGGCTTTTTTCGCAAAATTTGAGGCAACTTTAATTCTTTTTTGATATTTTTTTTGCGAAAAGGGTGACGCGTTCAAACTTATAATTAAATCAGGATTTATTTCTTTGATTTGAGCAACATTTTCATCGCTCCAAATATCTTCACAAATCGGAAAAACCAACTTAAAGCCTCTAAAATCAAAAGATTCGAAGCTTTCCGCTGATTTAAAATATCTTTTTTCATCGAAAACGCCATAATTTGGCAATGTTTTCTTGAAAAATTTTTGAATAATTCGACCATCTTCAATAACAACCACGCAGTTGAATAAATTTCCTTCATCATAAAGCGGAACACCGACAGCCAGCGCACATTTTTTACCTTTGCTCAACTCGCAAATTTGCACAATTTTTTGCGAAACTTCATCAATAAAATATTTTTTTTGCAACAAATCTTCCGGCGGATATCCCGTCAAATTAAGCTCAGAAAAAGCCACCAAATCACAGCCCGAATCAAGAGCTAGAAGATATTCGCGCTTAATCAAGCTAAAATTATATTCAAGATCTCCAATAACGGGGTTAGTTTGAGATAAATAAATTCGCATTTAAACAATGATGAAATAAAAAATATTGCGAAAATTATAACAAGCAAAACAATATTTGTCAATAATTAAGCTAAAAATAGATAATCAGGAATTATCTTTATTTAAGACAATAAAGTTCAGCTTTATTTAGGAAAATTTCATCGCAAAAGAGAGGCAAAAAATCAAAAGATTGACTCAAAACCCGAGACAAAACAAACTATTTTTCAAGCAATTCTTCATTAATAAATTCGAGAACGCGGTTAAATTCTTCTTTAATTTTAGTTAAAACTTTTTGCTTCTCTTCGTTATTGTCTTCTGGGTGTCGCTGTGCATATTCCAAAGCCTTAGATAACTCAAAAGCACCAATTGAAGCCGCCGCACCTTTAAAAGCATGAGCCGCCATATACCAAGAATTGCTATCGACATTTTTTATAGCTTCGTCCATTTTCACCAAATTTCTTTGCGCATTTTCAGTGAAAATCGCGAATAATTCACGCTCAAAATCACGATCATCTTCAATCACGCTTCTTAAAAACGCCACATCAATTGCTTTCTTTTTATTTTCCGTCATAAAATATCATTAATTTAAAATACAAAACTATCTTCTTTCAACAATCAAGCCAATGATCGAAGAGTCAATCTTAACACCAGACTCTTTGAATGTAAGAGAATTCACAGTAAGCTCGAAATTGCGACGCCCAACATCAACAGAAAACATACCGCCATCGTTGACAAAACTGTTGAAAGTCGCTATCGTCAAAGCGCCGGACTTGTTTAGCGGCACAATCGCCGACTTCACAACTTTTTGTTTACTTTTCGCAACATAAACAACTCGACATTTTTTATAACTTCTCTTTGGATCGATATTCTCATTCAAGATCTCAAGAACATTTTTGTCGATAAGTGGAATAATTTGCAACGAAATATCGTCAGATCCAAAAATGCAGAATCTGTTACTTTTTTCAACGGTTTCTACGTTAACATAAACCAACTTTATAAAGTTGGCAAATGCCGCGTTAAAATCACCTTCATTCGCTTTTAATTGTTTAGAATAAAACAATAAAGCCACAAAAGTCATTAAATAAAACAACGACGATATCTTTTTAAAAAAAATTTTCACTATATTTTCTTGGTGAAGAATAATTAAAATTGCAATACGGCCTTGCCGTAATAGGTTCTGCCGACTTCTATTCTGTTGTTAAACAAAGCAGGGCCAAATTCGTTATGCCTGTCGTCCAAAATATTTTGAACACCAAAACTTAAATCTAGACTTCTGGTCGCCAAATAGCCAACTCTCGTATCCCATCTTACATAAGCCGGAACGTCAGCCTCAAAAGACTCCCTTCCCTTCAAATAATCGACGTAATAAACCATATTGTCGAACTCAATTTTTGGCGTCACATTATAAAACGATCTTATTCTAAACTGATTTCGCGGCGACATATTTCCAAAATAAGTCAATTTGTCTACGTTTAAAGCTGAAAGCGTCGCATCATTTTCATTAGATTGTGAACTCAATTTAATGTCTGACTTCAAGAAATCATAACCAACTTCAAATTTTAACTCATTCGTAACCTGCCATTTTCCAGTAAATTCCAAACCATAAGTTTCAGCACGACCCGTATTTGAAGCGGTAGGAACGCCAGGAGCGCCTTGACTTACATCGGCGTCAAAATTCCCTAAACGCGAATATTCGTTATAAAAAATAGAAACGTCGGCCAAAGTTTTATATGTTGGCTTAATTCTATATCCAAGCTCATAAGAGATAACGTTTTCAGCCGAAGATGTAGGATTTCCTCTTGTAACCGTAGTCGCAGGATCGATTTTAATCTCGACAGCATCTTCGCCTCTAGTTGGAACACGAATCGCGCGAGAAACAGCTGTCCAAAGCGTTTGATTGCGCGAAGGGAAGTAAGTTAAGCGCGCGTTTGGCTGATATTCAAAACCAGTTTGGTCATTATGTTCAAACTTCGAACCAACAGTAACATATAATTCATCAGCAATTATGGCAAATTTATCTTGAATAAATGCGCTGTGGACCTCAATATTTCTTTTGTTCGGGAAATATTGCAAAGGAATATACGGATCTTCTCCAACCTCGATAGATTTTATTTTGTCTTTTACGTTTTTATAACCAAGACCCCAAATAAATTGATTATCACTAGAAAAGTTATAGAAATGTTGAAAATCAACGTCAGCAGTTCTTTCTTGGTAATCTACAATTTGTATGTCATTACGATCGTAATATAAATATGCCTGTAACGCAATATTTGACTTTTTCGAAATAGTTTTTCCCCAGTTAAAAACTATATTCCCGCCAGTATTGTCTTTATTGCCACCTTCCGGATTTCCGAATCCTTGAAAATAATTGTTCGAAGTGTTGTTAAAAAAGTCTCCATGAACACTTATTGAATTATCTTTAATCGAAGAAACGTCATAGCGAAAACCCGCTCTATTAGCCACAATACCATCATTATTGCTTCTGCTTCCGTTATCATTAACAGAAAAATCGGCATTGGTTGTGCCATTATTCATTTTCCACATTCCTGCCCTTACTGCATGTTTTGCATAGATTCTATAAGTGTCGAGATCGTTTATTTTTCCACCATATCTGGCTTCAGTAATCGATTTATCGTTATTGCCAAAAACTTGAGATAAATATGTTCCTTGAGTTTGCGCAGAACTTTTTGTGATAATGTTTATAATACCATTCATCGCGTTCGCACCCCAAATGCTGCCACCGGGGCCTCTGATAACTTCGATTCTATCAATATCTTCAATTACATAATCATGATTATCCCAAAATGCGCCGGAAAAAATCGGAGTATAAATTGTTAAGCCATCAACCAAAACTAAAAGCTTGCTGGCATATTGGTGATTCAAGCCCCTAGAACTAATCGCCCAAGCATTGCCGCTGATTCTTGCAACTTGTACACCCGGAACCAATCTTAAAGCCTCAGGAATTGAAGTAACGCCAGATCTTCTGATATCTTCAGAGGATAAAACATAAACCGAAGAAGGCGCGTCAAATGAATTCTGTTTTTTCTTCGCAAGGGAGAATATATCGGAATTAAAAAAACTGGCCTTTTCTTTCTCGGGCGCAGCTTTGGCCAAAAAACAATTAAAACAGGAAAACATCAAGATACTGACAAAAATTGTTTTTTTCATATTTATTAAGCCAAATTCTTATTAATTATGTTAACTATAGGACAATCTCTCGAAAAATTATATTCTTCAAGTTCTGCCCAGATAAAATCTTTAAAAATAGAAACCGATTCATATCCTATCGCTTTGTACGCAGATCTATAAATTCTACAATATGGCGGAGATGCAATTCCGACCAAATAAGCACATCCTAAATCGAGAGACTTTTTGATGCACGACTCAAGAATTTTCTCAGTCACACTTCTGTCGCGATAACCTTCGCAAACAACCAAACCGTCTATTTCTCCGTAGTTTCCGTCTTCATTGACACCCATTTCTTTGAACAAATTGCGATAGATAAATTTAGTTGCCGGAATTTCTCCAGAAACTAATTCTCCCGAGGTTGAAACCATAAGTCTGGCCCCGCCAATCACTTTTTTCTTTTTATCTAAGGCTAAAATTATATGACCTTTTTTATCATATTCACTTTCAAACCAAGTTTTTTTGTTCCATCCTCTTTCATTGCGAAACACTGCATTTCTCAAAGAAAAATATTGATCGAGATATTTTTTCTCAGTAGTAACAACATATATCAAACCCTTTTCTTCATCTTGGGTTATAAAAAAAGTCTGCTCTTCGCAATTTTTAACAGACTTTTTATCAAAATCAACTATTTTCTCAAAATTTTGAGATGACTCGGCTAAAGTGTCGCGCAAAGTCAAATTGGCGAAGTTGTCGTTTAGTGTAACATTTTCGATCATTGTAATTTTTTTTGTCAATTCGACCTCTTTATTTCTTTTATCCGCAACCGAGTGAAACAATGTTGGCAACAAGTTGTTTAACTCTTCATTATTTCTGTTTGTTGTATTTGTCGCTCTCATAAAAACCTCTTTTTTTTATTAACATCTTAAATTTTGCCATCTTTCATCAATAAATATTTTCAGGTTTATATTTTGATGTGTTTTTTAATTTAAAACAATAATAACAAAAAATAACAAAATTTTTAAAAAACCTTTGCTTTAATAAAATTTCCACTTATTTTAGTTATTAGTAATTTTACTTATCTTAACTAAACTAGTAAAAACAAACCAAAACAACTGGATTATTGAAAAAATCAATAATTTTTTTATTCATATTGATTAGACCATATTTTCACTCTGAAATCAACTATTTGTTTAGAAAAATGGTTTTTTTTACGAGTGCTGTATCATTTCGCTACATTGTACCAAAACGCTACAATGACGAAAAATTGTTATGAAGCCTTGAAAATAAAGCTTTACAACCTATATTTAAAAAATTAATAATATTTCCTATAGTTATAGAAATATTCAATATATTCAAGATAAAGTGATTATAGAAGGTTATTCAAAAAGCAAAATATATAAACTTTTAGCGTTTTATCGTGCGTTTTTTTTAGTTCCCCTTAAATATATAGTCTCTCATTATCTAATAAGAAGAAAGGACATAAAATCACTCAACCTCAACACCAGTCGCAAGAAAGAGCGTCAATATTTAAAGGAAAAACTTCCAAAAATCACACAAAGATATAAGAGAAGACTGACTTTTCGCAAGATTGAGCGCCAAAAAAGTCTCGATTTGGGCGAATCTTACAGCGTTCTCGGTTATATGGTGATGATTTTGACGATGTTTTGGACGATGACGAACTCTTACATAATTTATTATAACCACGTAAACAACGTTAAAATCAGTATTGAAAGCCAGAGTAGCGTAGTTGACCTTGTTTCGACAAACTTGATGAACGGCGTCGATAACTATTTAAATTATTTGGGCGATAAAATTTTGGTTTTTGACGCAAAACACGATAAAGTTGCGATGCAGCGGATTTTGAAAAGGACACCGAATCGCGATCTTTATCAGCGCAACATTTCGTCTTGGCTGACGATGAGCTTCGTGAATACTGAAGGAAAAATTACTTCATCAACGACGGAAGGCATTGTTAAAAATCCTTATGAGCCAGAAAAATTTTATCCGGTTGCACCGGCAGTGAAAGATCCGTGGCGCTTCAAAATCGGTCAATTACAGTATTTTGAGGACGATATAAGCCGATATAATTACCTTCCGGTTGCGATGTCGGTTGATACTGATGATGACTTCATTCCGGTTGGAACCCTGATTGCGCGTGTTCCAACTGATCGCATCCAGAAAAATATCGAGAACAGTATTGATAACACCGAGATTTGCTATTTGGTTATCGACAAAAACTATGACTTAATCGCCAAATCAGACAATTTGCCAGTCTATGACCAAATTCTGTTCAAAGGCAATCAAATGACCAACGAAATCATCGATGGCGGCCGAGAAAAGAACGAATATTTGCCGAAATTAATTAGAATTGGCGATTGTACACTAATATATTATCGTCAATCAACTTATCGCATTACGACATTTGTTGGCTATGACATTCGAAATTTATTGCAGAATTTCGGCTTTCAACTTTTCACAATTATTATTCAATCATTTGGCGTAACAATTTTATTCTTGATCATCTTTTATTTCTTCAGAAAACTGAAAATTGGGCCCTTCCTCAAAGAATTACTTCGCGCTAAAGTTGACGCCGAAGAAGCAAATATCGTTAAAGGACAATTCTTGTCAAATATGAGTCACGAGCTTAGAACGCCGATGAACGGTATTTTAGGAATGAGCCAAGCTTTGCGCGAATCAAAACAAATTGAAGGCGACGAACTTGATCAAGCCAACACGATTTATCGTTGCGCCGATGCGTTGCTTCTTGTGCTTAACGATATCTTAAATTTCTCAAAAATTGAGGCGCGAAAAATTGACCTTGAGCAAATCGATTTTCATCTTATGACCGTGATTGACGACATCGCTGACTTAATGTCGCAAGCCGCGAGCACAAAAGGATTAGAAGTTGTAACGCTGATTGAAAATGACGTTCCGCGCTTTTTAAATGGCGACCCAGGGCGAATTAGACAAATCATCACGAACTTGGTTAACAACGCCATCAAATTCACTTTTCACGGACAAGTTTTGATTCACGTGAAAATTGAGAAAATCGAAGGTCATGAACATTTCATCAACTTCAACATTATTGATAGCGGAATTGGAATTGAGAAAGAAAAAATCAGCAAAATGTTTGTACGCTTCACTCAAGCCGATATGTCGACGACACGAAAATATGGCGGAACTGGGCTTGGACTTTCAATTTGCAAAGAACTTGTCGAATTAATGTACGGCAGAATTGGCATTGAAAGCGACTTCGGTAAAGGCTCGAATTTCTGGTTTACAGTGCCTTTGAAAGCCGCGTCAACCGAGACTCAAGACCAAGATTTAGACCTTGAATTTAAAGCAAAATTGATCGGCAAAAAAATTGCGCTAATCGAGAAAAACGAAGCCGTGAGAAGAACATTCTTGCATCGTGCGCAAAACTTGAAATTAGAATTGCAAATGACGGAAGTTCCGCCAATTACGATGTCGAGACAAGAAATGAACAAAGCTTTGATTGGCGAAACTTATAAATTTAAAAATCCAGAAGTAATTTTCATCGATCACAACGAAAATGTCGGAATTGACGGGGCTTTGATTGCGCGCCAAATTAAAACTCGACCAGAATTTGAAAATGTTGCGCTGGTTTTAATGATTTCGGCGAAAGAAAAAATGACGCTTTCAAGCGAAGACGCTCAGCTTTTCGCGAAAATAATGTTGAAGCCGGCCAAAACTTCGCGAATTATTTCTACGTTATTTAGTATATTTAAAATTGGCGAAACTGCGTCTGAAACCAATAATGGCGCTGATAATTCGAACTCGGTTTCGCGCAAAAGTGATGAGATAAAAATTCTCCTTTGCGAAGATAATGAGGTTAATATGCGCGTTGCGGCGATGATTTTAAAAAGGCTGAATCTTAATATTGACTACGCCGAGAACGGTCAAGAAGCCATCAATAAATTTATGCACGTAAAATATAATATGATTTTGATGGATTGCATGATGCCTGTTATTGACGGTTATCAAGCGACGAAAGAAATCAGAAAAATCGAGAAAGAAAATAAAATGTCGCGAACTGCGATTGTGGCGCTAACCGCGAACGCGACCGAAGAAGACCGCCAAAAATGTCTCGAAGCAGGAATGGATGATTTTATTCCAAAGCCGATTAAGCGTGAATTTATCGAAGAAAAAATTAACAAGTGGATTGATGAAAAATCTTCGGCGTAGATTGCGCGAGATTTAACCCTCGCGCCGCCAGCGATGGTTTAAAACGAATCTATAACGTCAATCAGCTTTTGATAATCAAAAACCAAAGGAATCGCGCCCTCGCCTTTTTGTCCGTTTTCATAAACTTGTTGCGGGATTGTTTTAGAAACTCGACCCTCAAGGCCATAAATTATTGGCGTGCAATTCGCATTATAAGCACAACTTACGTCAGCGATTGTGTCACCAACAAACCAAATTTCATCATTTTGCAGATTTAAATTTGAGCCATTCAAAGCCAATTCAACCGGCGCCACGTCTGGCTTGTCAGCTTTCGCATCGGTTGACCCGATTAACGCGAAAAATTTATCGTCAACACTAAGTCTTTTGGCCTCTCTTCGCAAAGTTGCGCCCATTTTGTTGCTCACGACAAATTGCACGATATTTTTTTCATGAAGTTTGTTGATTAAATTAAGCGCTTCTGGCAAAAATTCAAGCTTATCAAGATTAATTGAGCGATATGTGTTCACATAAATTTCACCAGCCTTTTGCCACTCATCACCGAAAATTTCAGGGAAAGAATCGCGCATCGCTTTGTGAATATTGTCTTTGACTTTTGTAAGACTCCACTCATCTTTTTTCATCGCGCGCATTGTTTCATTAATCGCCTCGTGAATGAGTGGCCAAGTGTCGACCAGAGTGTTGTCCCAATCAAAAATTACCGCTTTGGGTTTTTTAAGATTTTTTAAAGCGGCGAGGTTTTTTTCGTAATTCATTATATTTTTGTTTTTGCATTTTGTGAATCAAGCATAACTTAGCTTAAGCTATACACGATTAATTTAATTTCTCTTCAATCATTTTTATAAAATTTTCAATGCCATAAAGGTCGATGAAAGAGCCTAAGCGCGGGCCTTGGCTTTGGCCAAATAAGCCTTTATAAAGCAAAGAAAACCAATCGCGAATATTGCTTTCAAAACCATTTTCTTTGCCAATTGTAAAAATTAAAGTTTGCAATTGACTAGCAAGCGGCGTTTCGTCTTGAGTGGCTTTAAAATTCTCAAGCGCGGTTTTTAGTTTTTCAATAATTTGCAATTCTTCAGCGCTAAATTTATGAAATTCTCTATTTGCTTTGATAAAATCATTATAATAATTAAGCGCGCAATGCACCATATTGCTTAGCAAAGGCGAAGTTTTTTTTGATAATTCTGGTTTGTGTTTTGAAATAAAACCCCACAAAACATCGTCATTATCTGGGCTGCAGGCGCACGCCAAATTAAGCAAAAGTGAATAGCTTAAATCGAAATTAATTTCAGGAATTTTGCCAAAATGTGTGTAAAACACAGGATTTTCTAGGCGCTTCGCCACATCGGTTTCTTGATTATAGCTTGCCAAAAATGTTAAATAATCATCCATAGTTTTAGGAATCACATCAAAATAAAGGCGCTTTGCGGTCTTTGGTTTTTGATACATAAACAAAGACATAGACTGAGCCGGCGCATATTTCAACCAATCTTCAACCGAAATTCCGTTACCTTTCGATTTTGATATTTTTTCGCCCGTGTCACTTAAAAACATTTCGTAAGTGAAATTAACCGGAGGCACGCCGCCTAAGATTTGGCACACCGAACGATAAATTTTTTCATTAGGTTGATGATCTTTTCCATAAATTTCGTAATCAACGCCAAGTGAATACCAGCGGGCGCCGAAATCGATTTTCCATTGCAATTTGCAATTGCCTCCAGTAACAGGAACTTCTTTTTGAACACCGTTTGCGTCTTTATAAATCACCGTTCCTTTGGCTTTATCAACACCAACAACGCCTTTATCAATCACGATTCCCGATTCTTGATCAATTGGCATGAACGGGCTGTAGGTTTCTTGGCGCTCTCCGCCCAAGGTTGGCAGCATTAACGCCATCAATTCGTCATATTTTTCAAGCACTTTTAGCATTGTTGCATCAAATGCACCCGATTTATATTTTTCGGTGGCTGAAATAAACTCATATTCAAAGCCAAAACCATCAAGAAAGCCGCGCAGGCGGGCGTTCATATGATGTCCGTAAGATTCATGAGTTCCGAAAGGATCAGGCACGCTAGTCAAAGGCTTGCCAACATTTGCGCGCACCATTTCTTGGTTTGGAATGTTGTCTGGCGCTTTGCGCAAGCCGTCTATATCATCAGAAACACAAAACATTTTTGTAGGGATTTCAGGCGCAAGAAGCGTGAAAGCGTGGCGCACGAATGAAGTTCGCACAACTTCGCCAAATGTGCCAATATGCGGCAAGCCAGATGGGCCATAGCCAGTTTCGAATAACACATAGCCTTTTTTGGGTGTTTTACCTTCGATTTTATCAAGGATGCGGCGCGCTTCTTCAAAGGGCCAAGATTTTGCGTTTGTGTATAATTCGTTCATAATTCGCTGATTTAGCTTAGTAAATAAAGCCAATCATACCACGCCAATTCTGATAAATCAAGACTTTAGTAAAATGGACAACGTCTCGTTTTGAAAAACTTCTCTCTCTGTCATTCCTGCGAAAGCAGGGATCTGGTCTTTGTTGATCTAGATACCCGCTTTCTCAGGGATGACAGGTGGAGGAAGTGTTATTCAAAACGACCCACCACCGTAAAATGTATTTTTATAATTTACCGATTAAAAATCCGTCACCAACGCCAATGATTTTTGCTTCAACAATCGCGCCATTTCCCGCAGAATCATCCATTTTTGTAGAGGTTTTTGTAGGGATAACTCTAGGGTTGTCCCCACCAATATTTTCAAGCTCTGCACCAATTCTCACATCCAAAAAATTCTCCGATTTCGCCATTCCATCTTTTTCCACAACCACGCTTAAAGCACGCCCCACCTGCGTTTGCAAATATTTCTGCAATTGCCTTGCGCCCGCTTCTCGAAGCAATTTCGCCCGCTCTTTTATCACATTCCCATTAACCTGCGGCATCTTGGCGGCCGGCGTTCCGTCGCGTTTTGAATATGGAAAAATATGTGTGAAAATTATGTCAGCTTCGGCGATCAACCGCAAACTATTTTCGAACATCTCATCAGTTTCGGTCGGAAACCCCGCAATAATATCAGCTCCAAAAGTGATATCAGGGCGCAATTTTCGCACCTTCTGACAAAACTCAACCACCTGCGCCCGAGTATGTCGGCGCTTCATGCGCTTCAAAATCATATCATCGCCCGATTGCACGCTTAAGTGCAGATAAGGCATAAATCGCGGCTCGCTGGCGATAATTTCAAGCATTTCGTTGTCAATTTCCGCCACATCAATTGAAGATAATCGCAAACGAGGAAGTTCGGGAACCAGCGCCAGCAAACGCCGGATCATCTGCGCCAAAGTTATTTTCAATTCTAAATCTTTACCATAATCAGAAATATCAACGCCCGTCAACACCACTTCTTTGTGGCCCATCGCCACCATTTTTCTAGTTTGCGAAACGATGTCACCAAACATCACCGAACGGCTGTTTCCACGGCCAAACGGTATTATACAAAAAGTGCAGCGATGATTGCAGCCGTTTTGGATTTCAAGAAATGCGCGCGTTTTATTTTCAAAATAAGAGACCATTTGCGGCGCGGTTTCTTTAATCGACATAATGTCGTCAACCTTTATCTTTAGTGATTCGAGAGGCTCAAGAAATGTTTTTGTGTGCTCTTTATTTTCAAGAAAAATTTTATCTTGATGTGTCGATTCGCCATTGTGAATTGGCGCCAAAATCTCACTTTTTTCATAATTTTTCGCACCCGCCAAATAACTCTCAACCCTTGATTTCTCTTGATTTCCAAGCACCAAATCAACTTCGGCCATCTTCGCATATTTTTGCGGGTCAATTTGCGCCGCACACCCCGTCACCACAATTTTCGCCTCAGGATTTTCGCGCCTAGCCTTACGCACCGCTTGTCTAAGCTGCTGTTCAGCTTGCGAGGTTACGGCGCAACTATTAAATACAATAAGATTTTTTTCGCCAGATTTGCCTACGGCCGCCTTGATCGCCTCGCTTTCATAAGCATTTAACCTACAACCAAAAGTTATGACTTGATTAGAAATTATTGACATTATTTCACCCGTTCTTATGGCTTAAATTAAAAATAAAATTAGCCATCTCTTCTGCTGTCATTGACTAAAATTGCGTGATTTACAACTCTTTTAACACCAACAGTTTTCGAGACAACTCTTAGAGTCTCAGTTAGTTGCGCATTATTTTTAGCAATCCCAAGAATATAAACTACACCGTTTGATGTGTTGATTTTAAAGTCAGCCGCAACGACTTCTCTGTTAAAAAACAACTTGGTTTTAATTTTTGCAGTTATCAAAGAATCATAGAAACCACCACCAAAATCGCGGATTTTCAGGCCTTTTTCATCAATTTCAACTTCGTCAATTAATTCTTTCACACCTTTCGTTTTCCAAACAATTTCGGTTGCTTTTTTGCCTTTTTCAAGATCGCGAATTGTTCCTGTCAACAAAACTCTGCCCTCGCTGACCATAACAGCGACAGAATTTCTTGGCGTTTTAAGGCCATTCACCAAAAATTCTTTATCGATTTTTGCCGCAATTATCACATCATTCTTTGTATTTTTAAGGTTTTTCTGGCGAGTCACAACAATCGCAGTCGCGGCCGACCCTACAACCACAGTTTCTATGCACGATGTCAAAAAAAGCAAAAAAGTTAAAGATAAGATTATTTTTTTCATAATTTTTTAAAAATCAATATTAACTATCAGACTGTATATTATTCGCTAAGATTGGCACCAAAGCCACATTATCTCAATTATAACACCATGATTTTAATTTTAAACGAATTACTTGCAATTTATTTTTTATATTTTATAATCGAAACTCGAATTTTGGCTTATTCACAAACTTGGGTTTCGTGAAAGTTTATAAAAATGTGGCCAACAATTTAGTTTCCAATCTGGTTATATTTCTAAGAGCGCGGGCGTAGCTCAGTGGTAGAGTGTCACCTTGCCAAGGTGAATGTCGAGAGTTCGAATCTCTTCGCCCGCTCCAATTCTTTATTGCTTATTTACCTAATTAAATTTAAGAATATGCCAATAAATCCGGTCATTTTACAAAATTTAGCCAATAACACAACCGAAAGTTCTCTTGATCTATACTCCTCAAGTAAAGAATATCAGATCACCTCACTCGATGATTTGTCTCAACTATGCGACGCGTTACAAACTAATAAAAGCGTTAAAAAATTAAAGCTTTGGTTCTTCAACCCAATCTCTTCACAAAGAGGAATGGAAATTTTATGTCGAGCGCTTCAAGCTAACCAAAATATTAAAGAATTAGAAATTTATAACACGCCACTTGACAGTGAAGCAACAATAGAATTTGGTGAATTTCTTAAAACCAATCTTAACATTTTACATATAAGACTTCATGAAACAAATACTGGATTAAACGAAGCCATAATTATCAATGAAGCTCTGTCTCACAACAAAATCATAAGATCACTTGATATTTTTGAGAATCCAATTGGGGATGAAAATTTAAAAATCTTAAAAAAAGAAATATACTTAAAGTTAAAAGCCAACCAGAAAAATGCACAAGAACTAATCGGCGTTTTAAAATATTTTAGCAATAATATAGGTGACATGAGAGATTCCTATCTAGAAGAAATTAGAAATTATTTGCCTGCAATAATCAAAGAATTGAAAAGCGAGCCGGCTAATAATAATTTTAGAGAAACACTCGTTGTAAAATTATATAGAGCCGCAAAACCAGATCACACAATGCCTCAGGATGTTTTGCTTCAAGAAATATTAACGGCATCAAAAAAAAATTCGCAAGAAGCAAAAAAACCCGGGGAAATGAAATCTCTAAAAAGCCTTGCCTTAGAAGGACTCGTCAAGAATCCTAGAAGTTTGGAATTAAAAGATCTAATGGAAAATCACGAAAATATTGGATTTTTAAGAGGATTAATTGACGAAATAATTGCACAAAAAAAACGCCGTCACGAGCCAAAAACTTCACCTAAAGAGGTTCGTGAAATAAAAAAAGTAGCAGCATATCGAGAAACAGAATTGTGAATTTCTCAGGAATTTAGGCAAGAAATTAAGAATTTTAAAGGGATTTTTATTGTAAAATCTTACGCTTCGCTTCGTTGCTTTTCTCGGGCAAAGCCCTCGAAGACAACTCGCGCTGGGGTGTAAGCTTCGCTTCCACCCGTTTTTAAATAAAAAGCCAGTTTATGGCTTTTTATTTAAAAACTCATAAAACTCCTCGCCGATTTTGATTTCTTCGCGGCCTTTGCTTACGCGCCATTCGTTGGTGTCGCGCAGTGAAAAAATACAGCCGCAATATTCTTGTTTATAAAATTCTTCTTTTTTGGCAATTTGATACATGCGCTCAGACCCGCCGGCTTTGCGCCAGTTATATGTCCAATAATTTACGCCTTCATAATTATCAACAGCGCGAAGGCCGCAATCATTGATTTGGTCCATATCTTTCCAGCGCGAAATTCCAAGCGATGAAGTGATTGTTGAAAATCCGTGCTCGAATGCATAAAGCGCGGTGCGCTCAAAACGCATATCGAAACATTTGGTGCAACGCTCGCCGCGTTCTGGCGCACGCTCTAGACCTTTTGCGCGCGAAAACCAGTTTTGCACATCATAATCGGCGTCGATAAAGGGAATTTCTAGTTTTTGCGCGAATCTAATATTTTCTTCCTTCCTAATTTCATATTCTTTTTTCGGGTGAATATTTGGATTATAAAAGAAAATCGTGACGTCAATTCCCGAAACTTTCATACGCTCCATAAGGTCTCCAGCACAAGGTGCGCAGCAACTATGCATCAATACTCGATTGTCTTTGGCCTCAGCAGGAAGTTCTAATTTATAATCTTCTTTCATATCAATATTTAATTTCTTCTAAGAATTAGCATTTTAGCACCCAAAAATTATCGCCTTAAAGCCGCGCCAATTATAGCTTAGATCAAAATAAAAATCAAGGAAAATTATAATAAAAACACCGTGATATTTTTTAGGTTTTTTTAAAATTCACTAAACATTTTGCCAATTTTTGGTAAAAATTATAACTTTAATCCCCTTTTTTAATATTCACCTACAATTAAATTTTCGCAAAAAAAACTCGTTCAAAACACAAAATATTATTTTTGTTGAAAACTAAACAAAACCAATTATAATAAGGCATTAAGCAGATTTTGCAAAATTATAATCACGAAAATGTCATCTCCATTATTATCAATTAGATCAGCGACAATTTCGTTTGCGAAAAGAATATTATTCGAAGATTTAAGCCTAAATCTTTTTAGCGACGATCGCGTTTGTTTAATCGGAAAAAACGGCGCAGGAAAAACCAGTTTGATGAACGCAATTTATGGCAAAATCGATTTTGATTGCGGCTCGCGCTGGATCACGCCGCGCGCCAAAATCGGCTATCTCGAGCAAAACGAAAAAATGCCGCAAAACATTTCGGTCGAACGCTATATTCTTGACGAAGTTCAACTTGACGACCACAAATCTTATCTTGTCGATATGATTTGCGAAAAACTCGAAGTCGATAAAAACGCCCTCACCCACACACTTTCTGGCGGCCAAAAACGTCGCGCCAATTTAGCAAAAGTGTTAGTTTTGGAACCCGAAATTCTGCTTCTTGACGAGCCCACAAACCACCTCGATCTCGACGTTATCAAATGGCTCGAAGACTATCTTCAAAACTATAAAGGCGCGCTTTTGGTCATAAGCCACGATAGAAAATTTTTAGAAAAAGTCTCAAACAAAGTGTTTTGGCTTCGCGCGGGCAACATTAAAATCAACAATAGCGGTTATAGAAATTTCGACGAATGGTCAACTTCAATTATGGAACACGAAGAGCGCCAACTTAACAATTTGCAAAAAAAAGTCGAACTTGAAAGCGGCTGGCTTCAAACTGGCGTTACGGGAAGACGAAAAAGAAATATCGGGCGACTTCACTATTTAGGCGAACTTCGCGCCAAATTAAAAACACAAAAAGAAATAATTTCAGCCAACCAAAATAAAATAAAAATTCACGAACAAGAAAGTTTCGACGCCGACGCGCCTCAAGTTATCGCGTCTTTCAACAATGTTTCAAAATCGTTCGATGACAAAAAAATAATGCAAGATTTTGCGCTAAAAATTTTGCGCGGCGAAAAAATCGGCATCATCGGAAAAAACGGCAGCGGCAAAAGCACTTTCTTGCGAATGCTTGTCGGCGAAATCAAGCCAGATCAAGGCACAGTAAAGCTTGCGCAAGATTTACAATTCTCTTATTTCGACCAACAAAGAACTGCTCTCAAGCCAAAAATATCTTACCAAAATTTAAGCGAAAAAAATTCTGGATCAAATAATTTCGCGAATTCAACCAAGCAAAAAGAAGTAATTCATTATAACACAATCAAAGAAATTCTGTGCGAAAATGGCTCTGATTACGTTCAACTTGCCAACGACAAAGTTCGCCATATTTGCGGATATTTACAAGATTTTTTGTTCGAAGCAAAAGACAGCGAAACCTTGGTAGACACGCTTTCTGGCGGTCAACAAAATCGTTTGTTGCTCGCAAAAACCTTGGCAAACCCAAAAAATTTCTTGATTCTTGACGAACCAACCAACGATCTCGACATGGACTCGCTCGACATTTTGCAAGAATATCTCGACAAATATCAAGGAACCGCTCTAATCGTAAGCCACGACCGCGACTTTTTGGACGAAACCGTCACCAGCATTTTAGCTTTCGAAGAAGGCGGAAAAATCACCAGTCACATCGGCGGCTATAGCGATTATGTCGCCTATATCACAAAATTTGGCGTAGGTCAAGAAAAATCAACACAAAAAGCGACAAAAGGCAAAAATGATGGTTTTTCGACCAAAAATGACGATTTTGAGGCAAAAATCGAGCAAAAACCACGAAAACCACTCGGAAAATTAAAAGCCGAACTTGACAAAATTCCTGAAAAAATCGAGAAAATCGAGAAAAAAATCTTTGAATTAAATGACGAATTAATTAATACTGACGATAGAAATTCTGCAAATTTAGCGCAAATTTCAATAGAAATTGCGGGCTTGCAAAAAGAAATCGATAAGCTTGAAGAAAGATGGGCTGAGCTTGAAGAAGAAATTTCGGCGTAGGATTTTTGTAAGAATTGCGCATTTTTTTTCGAACTGATTTTTATACAAAAATTTGTAACTCGAATTATTAGATTCCTGCTTTCGCGGGAATGATAAAAAAGTGAGAAGTGACGAAAAAATGACGAATGATAAAAAAGTGAGAATTCTAAAAATAAGCTAGAATAAAAAGTGTCGCAACAATCTTAAAAAATTATTCTTAAAAATATAATTTATGCCAGAATTGCCAGAAGTTGAAACCATAAAAATCGGACTTGAAAATAAAATCATCGGCAAAAAAATCACCGAAATTTTTCGTTCGAACAAAAATCTACGAACCGAATCCGCGCTTGATTTTAGCCTAATCGCCGGCGAAAAAATCACAAAAATCGACAGAAGAGCGCGCTATTTAATCATCGAAATTGCCAAAAAATATTCGCTAATAATTCACCTTGGAATGAGCGGCCGCTTGATTTATTTGAACGAAAAAATCACACTCGCAAATTATAAAACGCAAAAACACGACCATTTTATTTGCGAATTTGAAAGCGGAGAATTGTTGATTTTCAACGACCCGCGCCGTTTTGGATTTGTCGATTTAATTTTATCGAAAAATTTGAAACAACATAAATATCTTATAAAACTTGGGCCCGAACCTTTTGACCAAGAATTTGATGAAAAATATTTGCACGAAAAATTAAAAAGCAAAACGACAAATATAAAAACTACGATGATGGACAACCAAATCGTTGTTGGCGTTGGCAATATTTATATTAATGAATCACTTTTTTTAGCACAAATTTCGCCGCTTAAAAAAGCCAATTCTTTGACAAAAAGTGAAATAAAAAAGCTGGTTGTAGCGATAAAAAATACATTGAAAACAGCCATAGAATCAGGAGGTTCGTCGATTAATGACTATGTCGATTCGAGCGGAAATTTGGGCAATTTTCAAAATAATTTCAAAATTTATGGACTTGCCAAGAATAGTTGCGTAAAATGTAGTCAAATCATTGAAAGAATTGTCCAAAATGGACGCTCAACTTTTTATTGCAAAAAATGTCAAACATAAAAAAAATCTCATTAATTTTATTACTTCCGCTGGCTTTTTCTTGTGGATTTTTCGGCCTTAAAAACAAGCATCATCTTGAATTTGAAGAAAAAACAAATATGCGATTTGTCGAGGGAAGCCAAGATATTCCTCTTGCTAAAGACCTTGAGAAAATTCCTGAAGAAAATTTAAGCTTCGATTCTCTTGGCGGAAATATCATTTCGATTTCTTACAAAAATAGCGCCAGCAAAACCAAAGTGAAAGATTTTTATGTTAAAACTTTGCCGCAAATGGGCTGGAAAATGAAAGCTTCTAAAAAGCTTGAAGCGCTTGATTCTCTTCACTTTGCGCGCGATGAAGAAAAACTTGAAATTGAATTCGTTAATAATAATGTAAGATTTTTCGTTGAATCTTCTTCGAAGTAATTTCGTTTTAATTCACAAAAAGCGGGCTTAGAAACCCGCTTCGCGCCACATAATAAATATATCATTTTCCGCTAATAATTAGCCTTTTAGGCAAAATAATTTTAGACCGAAATTATGAAGCATAAATAGTTAATTATTGGTGGGAAATGATATTATATCATTTTCAAATTCCCATAATCAACGCTGCGGTGATATTTTTTCTTGGTGAAAGCCAGAATTAATCCGAAGCAAATCGCCATTGAAAGCATTGAAGAGCCGCCATAACTGATGAACGGCAAAGTCATTCCCTTGGTTGGAAAAAGCCGCAAACTCACGCCAATATTAATGATAACTTGCATCGTAAATTGCATCGTCAGGCCAAAAAGCGAAAGATAGACGAACATGTCTTCTTCGTCAAGGGCGCGCTTCACTATTCGCGTGATGAAATAAGCAAAAATTAATACGAGTAAAATGCAGGTGAGAACGCCATATTCTTCGCCGATTACTGCGAAAACGAAGTCGGTATGGGCGTCGGGAATGAACTTTTTTACCATGCCATTTCCTTGGCCGACACCAAGAAATCCGCCATTTACGAAGGCGTCAAGCGATCGATCGACCTGATAATTTTTGCTGTCCATATCAAGAAAACGGTTAATTCTGTCTTCAACGTGAGGCAAAAATAAATAGGCGGCCATCGCACCCATAATCGCAAAAACCCCGCAAATCGCCACTAAAAACATCGGCAAACCATAAATAAAAAGTTGCGACGCCCATAAAATCGATAAAGTTACGGTCATACCGAAATCGGGCTGCAAAATTAAAAGCCCCGCGACCACTAAAAACAAAGCGCTAGAGACTCCATATTTTATGCTGAAATTTTGCGTATGAAATTTTTGCAAAATAAAAGCGTTTGAAATTACGAAGAAAGTTTTGGCAAATTCTGACGGCTGAATTACGAATCCGGCGAGAGAAAGCCATCTTCTGGCGCCTTTTATTTCAAAGCCTAGAAACAATACTAAAACCAATAGAATCAAGGCAACGCCAAGACCAAGAATTGCGAGAATTTTTATATATTCTTGCTGAAAAAACGAAATGAAAATCAGAATCAAAAACGCAATCGCCGCGAAACTAATTTGTTTTTTTAAGAAGAAAAACTTCTCAACATCGATTTTTTTTGCAATCGCCGGACTTGAAGTCGCAGAAATCATCAATCCAAAAATTATAATAGAAATAATAAGCAAAAAGTTAATTTTATCGATATCAAGCCACCATTTTGTGATCAAATTAAGCGAATTGCGGTTAAAAAACTGATTATTATTCATATATTTCAAAAAAATTAGTGAAATTTAGCTAAAAACTAATTATAATGTTAAGATAGCTTGGCGGAAATTATTTTAACAGCGATATTTATTAAATCAATTATCAATAAATTATGAAAAAAGACTCAGCAAACAAAATGTGGGGCGGCAGATTTGAAAATAAGCCAAGCGATATTATGCAAGAAATTAATCAATCTATCAGTTTTGATTATAAACTTTATAAACAAGATATTAAAGGCTCGATCGCTCATTGCAAAATGCTTGGTGAAGTCAAAATAATTTCAAAAGAAGAAAGTGTACAAATAATTTCGGGCTTAAAACAAGTTGAAAAAGAAATAGAAAGCGGTGATTTCGTTTTCAAAAAAGAACTTGAAGATATTCATATGAACATTGAAAGTCGCTTAAAAGAAATTGTTGGTGATGTCGCCGGAAAGCTTCACACCGCAAGGTCGCGCAATGATCAAGTTGCACTTGATTTTCGTTTATTTATTCGCGATGAAATTGATGAAATCAAAAAACTTTTGATTGATTTGGGAAAAAATTTAGTTCACAAAGCAGAGCAAAATCTTGATGTGATAATGCCCGGATTCACCCATTTGCAAGTTGCGCAACCGGTTTTGTTTTCGCACCACCTCTTGGCTTATTTCGAAATGTTCAAGCGCGACATTTCTCGCCTCGACGATTTAAGAGCGCGAATTAACGAGTGTCCTTTGGGCGCTTGTGCCCTTGGCGGAACATCATTTGCGATCGATCGCGAATTTGTCGCCAAAGAACTTGGCTTTGACAGACCAACAGCCAACTCGATGGACAGCGTTTCTGACCGCGACTTCGCTATCGAATTTTTATTTTGCACATCAACAATCGCCCTTCATTTATCGCGCCTTGGCGAAGAAATTGTTTTGTGGATGACGAAAAATTTCGACTTCATCACCCTTTCTGACGCCTTCACATCAGGAAGTTCAATTATGCCACAGAAAAAAAATCCCGATGCCGCAGAATTAATTCGCGGAAAATCTGGTCGAATTTTTGGCGCACTTTTTTCTTTGCTCACAACTATGAAAGGCTTGCCACTTACTTATTCAAAAGATATGCAAGAAGATAAAGAACCCGTTTTTGACGCGGCAAGAAATATTAAATTAAGTTTGCAAGCGACTTCAGGAATGATTCTTGACATAAAAGTTAATAAAGAAAAAATGCTTGAAGCTGCGAAAACAGGCTATTCAACTGCGACTGATTTAGCGGACTGGCTTGTCAAAAATCTAAAAATTCCATTTCGCGATGCACATCACATCACCGGAAAAATTGTAAAACTTGCCGAAGAAAAAAATTTAGAACTTCATCAATTAAAAATTTCTGACTTAAAAGAAATAGAAAAAAATATTTCCGAAAAAATCTTCGAAGTGTTAAGTGTGGAAAATTCTATAGCCTCTAAAACCAGCGCCGGAAGCTCTTCGAAAGAAAGTGTAAAAAAACAAATTGACAATGCGTTGAAATTTTTAAAACAATAAATGAATAAGCAAACTCTAGCAGAACATTTGGCTGAATTAAAAAAAAGAATATTTTTTTGCATAGTTTTTTTAAGTGTAGCGTTTTGCTCCACTTATTTTTTTGCGGAAGAAATTTATCAATTTTTACTTCAGCCTCTCATAAATTCTTTCGATGATTTAGAAAATCGAAAAATGATCTACACCAGCCCAGCTGAAGGCTTCATGACCTTCACAAAACTCGCTTTTTATTCTGCATTATTTTTTTCTGTACCATTTTTTTTGATACAATTTTACCTTTTTTTATCTCCCGCTTTATATAAAAATGAAAAAAAAGTCGTTCTTTCATTATTTTTTTTCTCACCTTTATTATTTTTTTTAGGCGGTGTTTTTGCTTATTATTTTCTTCTTCCGATAACTTTTGAATTCTTTCTAACCTTTGAATTTCAAGGTCTCAAAGACTCTTCACAAATTCCAATTAAACTTGAAACAAAAATTTCTGACTATTTAAGTTTTGTAATAAATATATTTTTTTCATTTGGCTTTGCATTTCAGTTACCAATTTGCTTGCTTTTTTTAATTAGATGCGGTTTTATTACTATTAATGATTTACAAATTAGACGGAAATATTGGATTGTTGCAATTTTTATAATCGCCGCAATCCTTACTCCGCCTGATGTGGTAAGTCAGATAAGTTTAGCAATTCCGATGATTTTTTTATTCGAAATTGCAATTCTTATTGGTAAAAAAATAAAAACTAAAATTTAAATATTATGGTAGCTAAGAAAAAAGCTGTAAAAAAAGCCGCTCCTAAAAAAGTAGTTGCTAAAAAAGCAGTTAAAAAAGCAGTAGCTAAAAAGCCAGCTGCAAAAAAAACAGTTAAAAAAGCCGTTGCTAAAAAAACTGTTGCTAAAAAAAAGTAAGAAAATCTAAAAAGTAAGCGGATGAAAAAGTTAACTTCTTCATCCGTTTTTTTATGCGCGAAAGATTATTTTGAAACAGAAAAATACAATGCAATTTCCCACTAATCGGTATTATTTTAAAACAGAAGTAAATATCTAAAAAAAACTAGGCGTGAACAGGAGAATTATTATCGCCACCCAGTTTTTTAGCTTCAAATCTAGAGGGTGAAATGGTCGGTTTTCTATCTATCAATTCTTGATTTGCAATATCACACAAAATATCAAGCAAAACCCCACCACCCAAGCAATTTGCTCGAGCCGCAGTTTGAATATCGTAATTATTGACAACTTCGCGGGTTAAGTTTTTGATTGCGCCAATTTCGCTGTCTCCAGCCAATTTAAACAAGCCATTTATAATTCTTATATATGACTTTACTTGTGGATCATTTTTAATTTCAGGATCAAGATTGTTAACAATTTCAGGATCAATTTCTCCACTCAAAACTTCGTAATCTTTCGCAGCACCCAAAATCTCAAACATCTTCATCGCAATTTCTTCGGCTTGTGCAATAGTAGTTTCGTTGACCTCGTTCAATCGGTATAATTTTTTTATAGTCGCCACAAAATGCCCGCTAGGACTTGCCGGTGAAGGATTTGGAACATCGTTATTTTTCACGCTATTGTTCATATTTTAAACAAATTCTTTTAAAAAATGTGAAATTTCACTCAAACTTTTATTTTCACACGAAATTCTTGCAACAACATATTTTTTCACTCTTGGCAAAAGCTTTAGATAATCTTGCTTTTTATCGCGCCAAGCAAGTCTTGAAAAAATGCCGATAATTTTAATATTGCGCTGCAGTGATAAAATTTCATAATCGCGAATCAGGGCTTCTTTTTCAACCTTAGCATTCTCAATATAATATAGCAACATTTTTTGCGCCAAGCCTTCGCCAACATCGCGTCTGGCGTCTTCTAAAAGCGAAACTAAGTCATAGGCTTTCGAGCCAATCACCGCATCTTGAAAATCGAGCAAACCAACCGATTTAAAACCTTGACGCCCCTTCAAAATCATCAAATTATCAGCGTGATAATCGCGTAAAACTAAACATTTATCCGACTGATTCATTTGATCAAAAAGATCAAACCACAAATGTTTAAAGCGTTTTTTTTGTTCGAAACTTAATTCGATTTTTTTCTCAAATTTTAAATACCAATCAACGAACAACATCACTTCACGAAATAATAAATCGCAATTATAATTTGCGACATTTTTCGGGAGATCTTTTTTGTGAAGCTCAATCAAGCAATCAATTGCTTTTTGATATATTTCTTCTTCCGACGAATTATCTTTTGCCAAAACTCGGCCATAAGTTTCGTCATCAAAATCTTCTAATAATAAAAATCCGTTTTTTTCGTCTTGCGCATAAATTTTTGGCGCACTAAAACCGCTATCAACTAAGAATTCGTCTATGTTGATGAAAGGCTTAACATCTTCATATTTTGGCGGCGCAAACATTAAAATGAAACTTTTTTGCGCTTCATCTGAAATTCTGTAATATGAACGAAATGAAGCGTCACCCGCAATTTTAACAATCGTGCAATTATTTATTTTCTGTTCTTTTAAAAACTCTCGAGCTTTATTTTCGTCTAAAACAATCGTCATAAATTATAAATTAAAAATCAAGTTTCGCGTACCATTCTGGCGGATTAACGCTTGGTGCGCGGTCTTTTAAAATTTCGCCAAAAGCCTTGTGCGACTTTATCAAACTATACCAATCTTTCACGCTTTGATGATGTTGCCAGTTGACGTCGCCAAAATAATCAAGAACAGAAATATGAGCGGCCGCACAATAATCGGCAATCGAAATCATGTCTCCGGCCAAATATTTTCTGGTCTCAAGCAAATATTCAATATAACTTAAATGTATATTAAGATTGCTTCTTGCAACTCGCAAAATCTCAGAATTCGGCGATTTTATTCCCGGCAAATATCGATTAAAATATCTTTCGTTTAAAATATATTTCGAGACTTCGTGATAAAATTTTTCATCGAACCAATTTTGAATTCGACGACTTTCAGCTTTTTTCACCATCGAATCACCGATAAAATTTCTGCTTTCGGTGTGCTTTTCTTCGATATATTCAATAATAACATCACTTCCGCAAACAACGGTTCCCGTGCTGTTGTCGAACAAAACCGGAATTGTTCCAGCTGGGTTCATCGCGATAAATTCTTTTCTTCTTTCAAAAAAGTTTTCGCCAACAAGCTCGAAATCAACATTCTTAGAGCGAAGATGCGCCCTAACCTTTCGAGAAAATGGACATAAAATATGATGATATAATCTATACATAAATTTAAATAATTGTTTCAATAAATAATCACCCCGTGAAAAATATGGTAAATTATCCACGCAATTTCTTACAAATGCAAGAATTTATCGCACTGCCAATTCATGAGCAGCGCCAAGTTGATTCGCTGACATTGGCGCAGAAAGCGAGCCGCTTGGGAAAGAATTGCTTACGCCACTCAAAGAGAACATGTCAACCTCTTCAACTTTAGCATTTCCGTCTCTCATATTTTTTACTAATGAGGTGAGTTTCTCATTTTCTTGCTTCATAATGGCATCTTTCAATTTTTGAGCAACAGCTTCACGAGTCGAAACATCGCCACCAATAACTTGTTCATCAAAACCAATTCCGCGCGATTTTGCAGCTTGAAACATAAAATCTTGCGACAACAATATTCGTCCACTTGCAGCCATTCTCTCGATATCAATTTTATTATTTTCGCCGGTTATTCTCATAAATTCTTCGAATGTTTTTGCGATGTCCTCTTTATTTTCGCCCTCTTGATTAACAGCGCGAAACAATGAAAATTTATCCAAACATTTTTTGTGCGCATTTTCATCTCTAGCCTTTAAATCAAACATATATTGCGACATCTCTTCTTTGTTAAATTTACCATTGACGATTACGTCATTTTCAACCAATGAATTATAAAAATCCTCACCAAAAACTTCGGCAATTAAATTTCTCCCCTCTGAATTGGAATGAAAAAATTCAACAAGATTGACCATTCCTCCATCTCTAAAACATTTTTCAAGCAAGTCATATTTTTGTTGCACAAATTCTTTAAAATCAGAATCTTGAACTCTTTCAGAGTCCATCAATTCTTGAATTTTAGCATTTAAAGCTTTTTCGTGACCTTTAAAAATTTTCGAATATTTCTGCGAGAATTCAATTTCAGTCGCAAATCTCGGCACAGAAACCGCCGCCGCAAACAAAATCGGCAACACGGGAGTCGCAAGCATCGAAAAAACACCGCCCAAAGCATTTTGCGCTATGTCACTTGTAATAACGTGATCAAGAACGCTGACCAAATCGCCAAGAATCGGGGAATCTCCTAAAAGCCATCTGATTGCATCATCAATCCTCAAAATTTCAACCAAATCACCAAGCGGGCCAAACTCTTTAAGCGTTGCTAAAGAAGCAATTCCGTTAGCAAAACCTCCAGAACCAAAAACCGTTCCCGCAACGCCAAAAATAGGCCCCAAAAGCGAAAATCCTGCAAAAGGAGTAACAAGTAAAGCCATCTGCATCAAACGAAACTTCCACATTTTATCTTCTTCAGAGGCGTGATTCTTTGCGTCAACAACTAATGCCTCGTTCAATTTGTTCATCTCTTCACTTATACTTGTCGGCTTACCATCTTTTCCTATTATTTTGTCTTGATCCCCCA
>CAMCFD010000008.1 GCA_945874115.1 Rickettsia typhi
ATAAAACAAAAAATAAAAATATGAATAATTTTATCGATCTAATAAAACTTGTTTCTTTTCCAATTCATAAAGAGGGTTATAAATTTATCCTTATTTTTTGTCTTGCCACGATTATCATGCTTTTAATCAACGATTTTCTAGGCATAGTCGGAATTGTGTTAACACTTTGGTGCGTGTTTTTCTTCAGAGACCCAAATCGTGTTTCTCCAGTTGATGAAAGTGCAATTGTTAGCCCCGCTGACGGTGTTGTGATGCGCGTTGAATATGGCGTTGAAGCGCCAGCTGAAACTGAGTGGAAAAACAAGAAAGTTAACAAAATCAGTGTGTTTTTAAACGTATTTAACGTTCACGTAAATCGCGTTCCGGTTTCTGGAAAAATCACGAAAGTGGTTTATAGTCCCGGAAAATTTTTTAGCGCCAACCTAGACGAGGCAAGCGCTGAAAACGAAAAAAACGTTGCAGTTGTGCAAACTGAAAAAAATAACGAAATTGCTTTTGTGCAAGTTGCAGGCTTGGTTGCGCGTAGAATTGTGTCTGACTTAAAAGAAGGACAAACCGTAAAAATTGGCGATCGCTACGGAATCATTCGCTTCGGAAGCCGCGCCGATATTTATTTACCAGAAAATATCAAAATTAATGTTTTGGTTGGTCAAACCATGATTGGTGGCGAAACAATAATTGCGAAACAATAATTTGTAAATTTCCGACAATTTCGGCCTATAAAAACAAACAATAAAAAATATGCGATCAGCAAATATTGCAAAGTTAAATTCAAAACGTGAAGAAGCCAGAATGGGCGGCGGTCAAAAGAAAATTGACATTCAACATTCGAAAGGCAAATTAACCGCACGCGAACGAATCGAGGTTTTGCTTGACCCCGATTCGTTCGAAGAATATGGACTTTATGTTGAACATCGTTGCAACGATTTTGGCATGGAAGACAAAAAACACCCCGGAGACGGCGTAATTATTGGCCAAGGCACAATTAACGGTCGCTTGGTTTTTGTTTATAGCCAAGACTTCACTGTGATGGGCGGCTCTTTGGGTGAAGCTCACGCGAAGAAAATCTGTCAAATTTTAGATAAAGCAATGCAAGTTGGCGCACCAGTTGTTGGCATCAACGATTCAGGCGGCGCGCGAATTCAAGAAGGCGTCGATTCACTTGGCGGTTATGGCGAAATTTTTCAACGCAACGTTGACGCGAGCGGCGTTATTCCACAAATTTCACTAATTATGGGGCCCTGCGCTGGCGGAGCGGTTTACTCTCCTGCCCTGACCGACTTCACAATCATGGTCGAAAATTCGTCTTATATGTTCGTGACCGGCCCCGAAGTTGTAAAAACCGTTACTCACGAAACTGTCAGCCAAGAAGATTTAGGCGGCGCGTCTGTTCACGCCTTCAAAAGCGGAGTTGCGCATCTCTCTTTCTCAAACGACATCGAGGCTTTGCTTCAAACTCGTCGCTTGATTAACTTTTTACCTTTGTCAAACAAAACGCAGTTGCCGACAATTCCAAGCGACGACAATGCTGACAGGGTTGATGTTGCGCTTAACACTTTGATTCCTGAAAATCCGAATCAACCTTATGACATGAAGGAATTGGTCGAGAAAATTTTGGACGAACATGACTTTTTCGAGATTCAAAAAAATTATGCCACCAATATTATCATTGGTTATGGCCGCTTGCAAGGTGAAACAGTTGGAATTATCGCCAACCAACCGATGAATTTAGCGGGCTGCCTTGATATTAAAGCCAGCGAAAAAGCTGCGCGCTTCATCAGATTTTGTGATGCGTTTAATATTCCAATCATCACTTTCGTTGATGTTCCCGGATTTTTACCCGGCACCGACCAAGAGCATAGCGGCATCATCAAGCATGGCGCAAAATTACTTTATGCTTACGCTGAAGCGACAGTTCCAAAAATTACGGTAATCACGCGCAAAGCTTACGGCGGCGCATATATTGTGATGAACTCGAAACATTTGAAGGGCGACGTAAATTATGCTTGGGCCAACGCCGAAATTGCCGTTATGGGCCCTGAAGGTGCGGTTGAAATCATTTTCAGAGAAGACGCAAAAAACCCCGAAACTAAAAGCAAAAGAGTTGAAGAATATCGCGAAAAATTCGCCTCACCTTTCGTGGCAGCGTCTCGCGGCTTCGTTGATGAAGTTATCAGACCGCAAAATACGCGCAAAAGAATTTGTAAATCTTTGCAGATTTTGAAGAATAAAAAAGTTATAAAACCGTGGAAAAAGCACGATAATTTGCCTTTGTAGAATTTTGAATTAGCCTATTTGGAGCGAATCTAAATGGGCTAATAAAATTTATAAATAATCTAAAAAATGTCTCTAACATACAAACAATCGGGTGTTGATATCGACGCCGGAAATGAATTAGTAAATCGCATAAAGCCTTTCGCAAAAGCGACCGCGCGCATTGGCGCAAATTCTGATTTGGGCGGATTTGGCGCATTGTTTGATTTAAAAAAATGCAATTTTAAAGATCCGGTTTTGGTTTCTTCAACTGACGGCGTTGGCACGAAATTAAAGGTCGCAATCGACACAAACAAACACGACACAATCGGAATTGACTTAGTCGCGATGTCGGTCAATGACCTTGTCGTTCAAGGCGCCGAGCCACTTTTCTTTCTCGATTATTTCGCTTGCTCAAAACTTGATGTCGAAGTCGCAACTGACGTTGTCAAAGGAATCGCTGATGGCTGTAAGCTTGCGGGCTGTGCATTAATTGGTGGCGAAACTGCTGAAATGCCGCAAATGTATAAAACTGGAGATTATGATTTAGCCGGATTTGCCGTTGGCGCCGTTGAGCGCGATCAAATTTTGCCACGCGAAACAAAAGCGGGCGATGTTTTAATCGGCTTAAAATCAAGCGGCCTGCACTCAAACGGCTTCTCACTTGCAAGGTTTATTTTAGAAAAAAATAACGTAAAATTCAGCGACAAATTTAACGCAACAAAAACTGTTGGCGACGCATTGCTTGCACCGACAAAAATTTATGTTAAATCTTGCTTAAAAGCCGTAAAAACCGGCAAAGTCAAGGCTTTATCACACATCACCGGCGGCGGATTAACCGAAAATCTTCCGCGCGTTTTAAGCAAAAATACTACGCCAAAAATCGATTATAATTCTTGGAAAATGCCTGAAATTTTTGAATATCTACAAAAACTTGGCAATGTTTCTGAAGAAGAAATGCACCGAACTTTCAATTGCGGGATTGGAATGGTTTTGGTTGTCGATAAAAATGACGTCGCAGAAATAATTTCGATTTTGACACAAGAAAATGAAGAAGCGGTAAAAATCGGCGAACTTATTTAAATCAACAATCGCGCGTTATAAATTTTTTAAAAATTGCGCAAAGATTCAAATAATTAAAAAAATAATTTGCTTTTTTAATTCCATTGTTTTTATACTTAAATTAGAAATTAATTTAATATCTCAAAATATGCAAAACCAAAATAACGAAAAAACTTTAGCTAATTTATTTGAAGAAGTTTTGATGAAAAGCTTGAATTTGTCAAAAGAACAAGCGCAAAAATATATGGCAGAAATTGAAGAAAAAGCAACAGATCTTGTCAATCTTGACGATCCTGAAATTAATCGTAGATTAGAAGTGTTTGGCGACCTTACGCAAGAAGAAATCAGCGAAGACATCGGTAGTTTTTTGCAAGAACTTAAAGCCAACAGCCACAGCGAAGAAGAGCAAGTGAGATTAACAAATGAGATCTTTAACCAATTTGGTTTTTCTCTTGAAAAAGGCCGCAATAATAACTTTGAATTAAAGTTAGTCGAGCCTCAATTATAATTTTGAAATTGGCGGCGTTTTTCTTGTTTTTCAAGCCAATTTATTCACTTCCAAAAACAAGGTTTTTTCTGACCCAGCCTTTTCTATCGGCAACTTTTATCATACACCAATCATCTTGACAATTAAGATAATCTCCGACCACGTGATTTTTTAGGCGATATAAAACGCGCGATTTTTCGTTGCGCTTTGAATACATATTGATTGAGGCTTGCGTGGTTTGCACCATCAATGTGCGTTTTTTTGTCAACAAACTTTGACTCACCCAGCCGCTTTGACCTTCATAATCTTCGATTTCGTTCCAGTTGTCATATTCGCTGACAACGCGAACCGGCACGCCGCGCGCCTTGAAGATAAATTTTATCGGATATTGCTGACCCGGACCAGCACGAACGTTGGTTTCAGAAGCTCGAAGCGACGCAAAATAATTTTTCTCCTCAATTTGTCTTGCGGCAAAAGAATTAGCTGATAAAAACAACGAAAAAAGCAACACTAAAGAAAGTTTTTGCAACAATATTTTGAGAATTTTAACTAGACTAAATTTCATTTTTACTTTTTGTGTTACGATATTTTTTAGCACCGTTTTTTATCATTATTTGGTTTGATCTTGCGACCGCCAAGTCATCAATCTCAACGTTTTTGGTGATTATGCTTCCTGCGGCGATTAATGCGCCGTCGCCAATTTTAACTGGAGCAATCAACGCGCTGTTCGAGCCAATAAAAACATCAGCACCAATTTCGGTTTTATATTTTTTAAATCCGTCATAATTGCAAGTGATTACGCCCGCACCAATATTGGTGTCAGAACCAACTTCGCTGTCTCCGATATAAGCCAAATGATTGGCTTTTGCGCCATCTTTTAGCGTAGAATTTTTTATTTCGACGAAATTTCCGACGCGCACATTCTCGCCAATTTGTGAATTTGGCCTGATTCGCGCGAAAGGCCCAACAACAGCGCCAGACATAATTTGAGCGCCTTCAATGTGAGAAAAAGATTTTATTTCAACGCCGCTTGAAATTTCTACATCAACACCAAAAACAACATTTTGGTGAATCACAACATCGCTTTCAATTTTCGTGTCGTAAGAAAAATAAATCGTCGCCGGATCAAGCAAAGAAACACCGCCTTCCATGAATTTTTTGCGCAGTTGGTTTTGCTTAATTCCTTCAAGAATCGCTAATTCAAAACGCGAATTTACACCTAAAACTTCCTCTTCATAAGTTGCGCAAAAGCCACATTCTAGGCCATTTTCACGCGCAATTGCGACGATGTCAGTTAAATAAAATTCTTGCGGCGCATTGTTATTTTTTACTTGCGCCAAAAGATTAGCAATGTGATTTCCGTCAACTGCGACAACGCCAGAATTGCATAACGTAATTTCTTTTTCATCATCGGTCGCATCTTTAAACTCAACAATTTTCTCGAAATTTCCTTCTTCATCAATCACTAATCGACCATATTGATTGTCGAAGTGAGATTCAAAACCAAGAACACAAACCGCCTTGCCCGCGTCAATTTCTTCAAGCATCAAACCCAGCGTTTCTTCTTCAATCAAGGGCGTGTCGCCATAAAGAATCAGAATTTTCTCGGCTTTTTGTGTCAACGCTTCAAATCCGACTTTCGCAGCGTGCGCCGTGCCTTTTCGCTCGGTTTGCAACGCAAAAATAATTTTGGCGTCGCTATGTTCGCTTAAAATCATGTCTTGATAATCCAAAACATCTTGCGAAACAACGACCGCAATTTCTTTGGGATTCAGCTTTTTCGCCTCGTCAAGAACCAAATTCAACATTTCTCTGCCCGCAATTTTGTGCATAACTTTAGGCAAATCAGATTTCATTCTTGTGCCCTTTCCCGCCGCTAAAATTATAATTGAAATATCTTGTGTCATTTATTTATTAATGTTACTTGTTAAAGTTAGTTATTTAAACGTCAGCTTCTACAATAGGATCTCCCCCTATTGATAACCCCTCTACTTTTGGTTTTAGCGCCGAACTATTTCTTCTTCCATCGCCCTTTTTAGGAGATGGCGATGGCTCCTCATCTAAAGGGGGCGGCGGTAATTTAAGCATAAGACGACGACCATTAGAAGCGCCTCCTACACCATTCGCCGCAGGCAGCCTTGACGCCGCCGCAGGTGGTTTACGCAAACCCCACGTACCAACCTCAGCATATTCTCCATCTGGTGACGCGCCTTCTTGAGACGTAGTTAACGAAGATCCAGACCGCACAACTGATGACGCCATTGACGCAGCCGGTCTTGGCGCAGCAACTGGCGCCGCTTTCTGCGACCCATTTCCATCAGCTACCCGAGAAGAGCCACCGGCGAGATAACTTGCACCAGCCGCAGCAAAAACCAGCGGCAAAGGTTGCATTGGCCTCGCAGATATCACAGAATTGCCAGCAACACTAACTCCATTTGAAAAGCCAGCAAAACTTGTGTATTGAGGCCATCTAGCAACAATTTCCTCGTGAGAAGATGCAGTCGACGAAGAACGATCTGCATCATTGGCGTCAAATTCACTAAGCACGCTGTTCATAGACTGATTATCAGACTCTGGATCTTTTTTTCTTGTCACGACTAAATCATCTTGCGGCGAAACAGATTTTCCCCTAGCAATTCTGACAGAAGAACTAAGTGATCCAACGCGACGTTGACTAGGAACGCCATTAATTATCGCACGCTCTTCTTCAGGATTAAATCCAGTCAAGATTCGCGACTTAGGCTGATATAAGCCCCTAGATTCAACATCTAGCTGGCCATAAGTTATCGCTTCCTCTTGTCTACGAGTAAATCCGGTCACAATCTGCGGCCTACTAGCCGCTTTAGCACCACGAGCTAAAACTGGCGCATCTTCAGCACTACTTTCTGCAACTTTTTGCGCCTTATAACGACTTAACAACTTCGCAAATTCCTCTTTTTCAGCCGCATTTCCGTTAAAAACTTTCTTCCCGCCAGTCTCTTTAATTTTAGTGCGCAAAAACTTAAGCCTTTCAGTCTCATCCCTCGTTAACTCAACCCTCAAAGCGGGGGACCGAACCGAAGCCGCGCGAGCTGGCGCCGACGAAGAAGAAGTTGAGCGCCCAGAATCGCTATCTCTAGGTAGTCGAGGCGGAGGATTTTGAGGCGGATATTTTCTCATAACGCCACCTACAATACTTCTAGAATTCAATTGCGCAGCAAACTCTCTTCCATTCAAAAAATTCACAACCGCCTCGGCGTTTTCAACAGATTCGCTAAGTCCTATAATAAATTGCGACAAATTACATTCTTTTTCATCTAAGATAACCGTGGCCGCAAAACGCTCTTGATGATTTTTAAAAACACCGCGCTTTCCATCTTTCGCCAATTCAGTTCGCAAAAATTCCATATGCTCAGGTTTAGGATCTCTACAAGCAAGCATAAGCTTATTATACCAAGACTCAATTTCAACTTCTCTCGTTCCACGAACCGGCATAATTGGAGTAATTAATTAATATAGTTGAATAAGTTTAAGTAAAACAATTAAAATCTTAAAAATCAAACAATATTTAAAAAAAATTCAAACCAGAATTTTCGCGCTTCAATAAACACGAAAAAAACAAAAAGGGAAGATAGCAAAAAGCCACCTTCCCTTTTTAAAATCTTAGAATTGTAATCAAAATTAATTAGCTTTTTTATCAACTAATTTATTTTTTGCAATCCATGGCATCATGGTGCGAAGCTTTTCGCCCGTAGCCTCAATTGGATGATTGCGACCTTTTTGACGAAGTGCATCAAAATTCTTTTTGCCCGTTTTATTTTCTTCCATAAATTCGCGAACAAATTGACCAGATTGAATTTCGCTCAAGATTTTTTTCATCTCAGCCTTAGTTTCAGCCGTGATAATTCTAGGGCCGCGAGTCACATCGCCATATTCTGCCGTGTTTGAAATTGAATAGCGCATATTGGCAATTCCACCTTCATAAAGCAAATCAACGATAAGTTTCAATTCGTGCAAACACTCGAAATAAGCCATTTCTGGAGCATATCCAGCTTCGGTCAAAGTTTCAAAACCGGCTTGAATCAACGCTGTCGCGCCGCCACACAAAACTGCTTGCTCGCCGAATAAATCAGTTTCGCATTCTTCTTTGAAAGTGGTTTCGATAATTCCTGATTTTCCGCCGCCAACACCAGACGCGTAAGAAAGCGCAAGTTTAAGCGCATTTCCCGATTTATCTTGCGCAACCGCAACTAAACACGGAACACCACCTTGCTTTTTAAACTCACCGCGAACTGTGTGTCCGGGGCCTTTTGGGGCAACCATAAACACGTCTAAATCGGCGCGTGGTTTAATCAAGCCAAAATGAATATTCAAACCGTGAGCAAAAGCCAAAGACGCGCCTTGCTGCATGTTATCTTTCAAATCATTTTCATAAAGTTCTTGTTGAAGCTCATCCGGAACCAAAACCATCACAACATCAGACCATTTCGCGGCTTCTTTATTCGACAAAACTTCGAAACCAGCATCTTTAGCTTTTTGAGCCGAAACAGAACCCTCACGAAGCGCGATTTTAACATTCACAACTCCACTGTCACGCAAGTTTTGCGCGTGTGCGTGAGCTTGACTTCCATAACCAATAATGGCAACTTTTTTTGATTTAATCAAGTTGATATCAGCATCTTTATCGTAATATACTTTCATTTTGTTATACAATTATTAATAAAGTTAAAAATTTTGTTTGACAAAAATATTCACTTACGTCAATATTCCAATTTATAAGATTTTATCAGATATATAATCTTGATAAAAACTTCCCAAAAAATTAGGGCAAAAACCAAGGTTTTACATAATTAAATTAAACGACTAGCGTTGGTTAGCTCGAAAATTTTAGATTATTTTTAAGTTAAGGTCAAGAAAATAATTACAAATTCAAACAAATAGATGAAAAATTTAAAAAACAAAAAAGCATTTTCGCTAATCGAATTATCGATAGTTTTACTAATTATCGGTATAATCGTCGCCGGAATCACGCAATCAAGTCGCTTGATCAAGCAATTTCGCTTAAGTTCGGCGCGTGCCCAAACCGAAAGCGCACCAGTTAATTCAATCAAAGGCCTAGTTGTATGGTTTGAAGCCACATCAGAAAAAAGCTTTCTTGAAGCAGAAACTGAAGATCACGATCTAGTTGCTGACGCTCCCGGAATTTCAATTTGGTACGACATCAACCAAACAGACGGCACTAAGCGCAACGCCGATCAAAGCACAGCACTAGATCGTAGACCATTTTATTATGCAAGCTGTATCAACGGCCTTCCTTGCGTCAGATTTACCCCTACTACTGGCGTAGAAGATTATATGGAGTTCGATGGCTCTGCTATTGCTGGCGGCGATTACACAATTTTCGCAGTTGAACAAAGACGCACGGGCACTGCTCGCTATTTCTTAGGAAGAAACGCTATATCTTCTTCAAATGCTGCTATCTCTCTTGGCTATAACGGAAGCGCGATTTTACTATATTCTCAAGGAAGCTCTTCCAACTATTACACAGTGGCGATTCCGACTTATACAACACCTTCTGCATCGCTTCACACTTTTGTCAACGCTTACGCAACCTCTGCCGAAGTTGAGCCAATTTATCACTACCTAAACGGTGGCACAGCGTCAGCATTCGTCGACACCGGAACTCCGGCCTACACTTCGCTTACTGGCTTTAACAATGCGGCCCTAGGCGTTCACATTGAAGGCACCAGTACTTATTATTATAATGGCGATATTGGCGAAATAATTATTTATAACCGCGCCCTTAAAGCTGAAGAAAGAATCGCGGTCGAGACTTACTTGAAAAAGAAATGGGGTATTAATTAATTCTTAAGGGCAAGCCAAATTTGCCCTTAATTTTTCACCAAAAACATGAAGCCAAATAATGCGAGATCAAATCAACGCAGGGCCTTCTCATTTATCGAAGTTTCAGTTATAACTTTAATTATCGCAATCGCGATTGGCGCAATTTCGGCCTCATATCACATAGTCAAAGTCGCAAGAATTTCAAGCGCACAAAAACAAACCGCAAATTCGGTCGTAAAACAAATGGATGGCGTGTTTCTTTGGCTTGAAACAACGCTTGAGGAAAGCTTTATTGAAAACGAAGCGCAAGATTTTCAAACTCAAGAAAATGACGGAATTTCAGTTTGGTATGACTTAAATCCAAGCCCGCAAAAACGCCGAAATTCAACATCTTTATCAAGCGCCAATAATCCAAAATATTACACGAATTGCATAAATTCAATGCCCTGCTTGAAGTTTGACGGGGTCAATGATTACTTCACTTTCGACGCCTCAGAATTAGTAAACACCGATTACGCTATTTTCATTGTTGAACAGCGCCGCAAATCAGGCACCAACCCAATAATCGGACATTTAAACTCACCAACAAGCAACGCCTCAATCGAAGCTGGATATGGCACGAGCAACAAATTATTTTTATCGCAAGGCACTAATTTCGCAAACGCTTATCAATTTACAAACGCCGCAATCACTTCGTATGAAAGCCCTCAAGCGCGACTTCATAGTTTTATCAATTCGTCAAGAACAGCGGGAACGCAAAAAGTTGAACATCACCTAAACGCTTCAAACACCGAAACGCCAAAAAGCTTTACTGCAGAACTTGATGACATTGCGACTTATAGCGATGCTCGAATCGGAGTCAATAATGACGGCACTTCAACCACTTATTTTGAAGGCGATATTGGTGAAATTATAATTTTTAACAAAGCCCTAAGCAAGCAAGAAAGGCAGTCAGTTGAAAATTATTTGCTGAAAAAATGGCACATTTCAAAACTTGAATAAATGTCAAAAATAAACTCGCTAATCAAGGCAAATGGCGCCATCACAATCGCAGACTTCATGCAAGAAGCCATGTTTAACGAAAAAACTGGCTATTATCGCACGAAAGAACCAATTGGCGCAAGAGCCGACTTTATCACCGCACCCGAAATCTCTTCGGTTTTTGGCGAATTAATCGCCGCTTATTTTTTATCGTTCATCTTAAAAAGCGACAAAGAAATTTCTTTCGTTGAAATGGGTGCCGGCCTTGGAACGCTTTATTCTGACGCATTATCAACTTTCGCAAAAATCGCCACTAAACTCGAGAAACTCGATGAAATTAAGCGACGCATAAATTTTAACATTGTTGAAATCAGCGAAAAATTAACCAAAGTTCAACAAGAAAAATTGGCGCAATCGGGCTTTAAAATCAATTGGTTCAAAAATTTTGAAGATTTCATCGCCACCAACCAAAATCGTCAAATTTATTTTTTAGCAAACGAACTTTTCGATTGCTTCCAAATCCACCAATTTGCTCGCACAAATAACAAATGGCAAGAAGTTTTGGTCGGCTTAAAAAACAAAGAACTCTGTTTAACTCTTGAAAATTTTAGTCAAGAAAAACATGTTTTGATCAATAAAATAGCGCTTGAAAACAATATTTCTCAAAACCAAGAAGATATAATTTTTGAACATAGTTTTGCCGCTCTAAATTTTATGGAAAAACTGAGCAAAACCCTAAAATCACAAGGCGGAATAGCTTTAATAATAGATTATGGCTATGAAAATCCTCCACTAAAAAGCACTTTGCAAGCACTTAAAAATCACCAAGGAAAAAATATTCTGGAAGATGTCGGAAACTGTGATTTAACTGCTCTCGTAAACTTTAAAGCGCTTCAAAAAACAGCGCAAAAATATAATCTACAGACTTCACTTGTAAGCCAAAAAGAATTTTTGACATCGCTTGGAATTCAAGAAAGACAAGGCTCAAACACAAATCCCAACGTAAATTCAGCAATCAACCGCTTAATTGGCGAAGATCAAATGGGAGAATTGTTTAAATGCTTGATTTTGTGGGAAAATGAATTATAATTGAATTTATTAGAAATAGTCCTAAATTCACTAATTTTAAAAAATGAAGCAAGAATTATCAAAGCCAGAGAAAAATATTATTTCGCTCGAAAATTTCGCCTATAATATTGGCACAAAACATAATTGGGAAGTTGAAGAAGTCGTTGAGCTTCTAGGTCTACCCTTTAACGATTTGGTTTTTAAAGCCGCTGAAGTTCATCGTCAAAATCACGATTCAAACAAAGTTCAAATTAGCACACTTCTTAGCATAAAAACCGGATCTTGCCCCGAAAACTGTAAATATTGCCCACAATCAGCACATTACAACACCGGCCTAGAAAAACAAGGCTTGATGGAAATTGACAAAATTCTCGATGCCGCAAACGCCGCCAAGCAAGCGGGCGCGTCACGTTTTTGCATGGGCGCTGCTTGGCGAAATTTGCACGATCGCGACGTTGACACAATTTGCAAAATCGTCGATGAAGTCAAGAAAACCGGCCTCGAAACCTGCATGACACTCGGAATGTTGACTAAAACTCAAAGCGATAAATTGAAAGATTCTGGCCTTGATTATTATAATCACAACATCGATTCAAGCGAAGAATTTTACTCCGAAATTATTTCTACGAGAAATTTTCAAGACCGATTAAATACGCTGCAAAATGTACGCGAATCAGGCTTAAATGTTTGCTCAGGAGGAATTGTCGGAATGGGTGAAACGCGACAAGACCGCGCGAAAATGCTCATTATTTTGGCGAATTTGCCAAAACATCCAGAATCTGTTCCAATCAACATGTTGGTGAAAGTTAAAGGCACACCGCTTGAAAACGTTGAGGCTCTAGACCAATTCGAATTTATCAGAACCATCGCTTTGGCACGAATCATGATGCCAAAATCTGCAGTGCGCTTGTCTGCTGGTCGCGAAGAAATGAACGAACAAACTCAAGCTTTGGCTTTTTTAGCGGGCGCCAATTCGATTTTTTATGGCGAAAAATTGCTTACAACACAAAACCCCGAGATTGAAAAAGACCAAAAACTTTTCGCAAAATTAGGAATTACTGGCGCTTAATTAAAATAAATCATATGCTAAAGCTTTTTTTCTCTCTTGAAGGCTGTATAAACAAAAAATCTTACATCTTATCAATTGGCCTATTATTCGCCATTTTAATCACGATTTCCATTGCTTCCGCAAAACTTGATCCTGAACAAAAACATTTAGCACAACTTGGATTTGCAGGAATGGCAATTGCGTTTTCCGCCATACTACTTACGGCACAAAGACTTCGCGACATAGGACGAAGCGCGTGGTGGCTTACAGCAATTCTTGGCGCGCTTACAATCTGCGCCTCTAGCGCAATCTTGCTAGTCCTGTGCTTCGGCGGCATTTTATTATATTTAGCCCTAGCTCCAAGTAAAATAGAAAACAACAAATATCGCAACAACATCTCTTAAACATTAACTTAACAAAATCATTTTATGTCAAAAATTGAAGAAAAACTAAAATCACTCAATATCGTTGTGCCACAAGCGTTGGCACCAGTTGCTAATTATGTCGGATTCGTAAAATCTGGCAATCAAGTTATCATTTCAGGGCAATTGCCGGCCGAAAATGGCCAAATGAAATATGTCGGAAAAGTTGGCTCACAAATCAGCGCCGATGACGCTAAAAAAGCGGCTCGCCTTTGCGCCATCAACATTTTGGCTCAACTAAAATCAGCTTGCGACGGAAATTTAGATCGCGTCAAGAAATGCGTAAAACTCGGCATTTTCGTTAATGGCGACGCCGATTTCACCGCTCACCCCGCTGTTGCTAATGGCGCATCTGACTTAATCGTCGAAGTTTTTGGTGAAGCCGGAAAACACGCTCGCGCCGCAGTCGGCTCAGGCTCTCTGCCCCTTGGCGTTTCTGTTGAAATTGACGCAATTTTTGAAATCGAATAAAAAATTTTAAGCTAAAAAACAAAACCACACCAAGCTTTCGCGCAAAAATTAACCGCCGAAAGCTTGGTTGAAGTCTATACCAAAAATTTCTAGCACTGGTTGAATAATTTTAGCATCTTGACTTATATTGTTTATTAAGTTATAATTTTGTTCAAATATAAGACTTATTTCGTAAGTTTTTACAATGATTATTTATAAACTGATTTTTATAAATAAGAATTTCTTAAAAAAGTGTAAACATTTTTTTTAAGTTCGTGGCAGGCGTAGCTCAGTTGGTTAGAGCATCGGTTTGTGGTACCGAGGGTCGCGGGTTCGAATCCCGTCGCTTGCCCCACTTGTTAACTTGACTAAAAAACTCGATGGATATCATATTTTTTGCCGCAATCGCAATCTTCATTTTCTTCAAACTTAGAGAACAGCTGGGAAAAATTTCTGACGAAGAAAAAGAGCAAATCGCCGAAAAGATCAAGCAAAAACAAGAAAAAATCTCTCAATTGCAAAATCAAGTTGAGCAAAAAATTCAAACCACTATTCAAAGCGAAATATCGCAAACTATTAAAGACGATAAATCTCTACAATCTCTAGACGAAAAAACCAAAAATACTTTGGAAGAAATTTTCGTAAAATGCCAAATTTCCTCCGACTTTTTCATCAATGGCGCCAAATCTTGTTTCGAAATGATTCTCAAAGCTTTTTCAAGCAACGATAATGCTACATTAAAACTTCTTCTCAGCGAAAAAATTCTTCAAGGTTTTGAACAATCAATTAGCGACAGACAAGCTCAAGGAAAAACCTTGAATACAAATTTAATTTCAATTGACAAAGCTGAAATTTTATCAGCTTCAATCTTAGAAAACAAAGCTTTCATCACGGTTAAGTTTATCTCGAAACAAATCAATTATATCACCAATCAAGCTGGTGAAATAACTGAAGGAAAGAAAGACGAAATATCAGAATTAAGCGACATTTGGACATTTAAAAAAGACCTAAATGACACAAATCCAAACTGGAAAATTTCAACAACAGGATAATCAAAATATGACAAAATTTATTGAAAAATCTGCGCTAAAAATTGGCAATAAAACTTATAAATATTTCTCACTTGAAGAGGCCGCTAAAAAAGCGCAAAAAGACATTTCAAAACTTCCTTTTAGTTTAAAAATTTTGCTTGAAAATTTGGTGCGAAATTTTGACGGAAAAGAAGTAAATGAAAACCACATTTCTAACTTGATCGATTCAGTAAAAAATAGCGAAAAACGCCTAGAAATTGCATTTTCACCAGCTCGCGTTTTGATGCAAGATTTCACCGGAGTTCCCGCTGTTGTTGATTTGGCGGCGATGCGTGATGCGATGAAAAAAATCTCGAGAAATCCAACATCGATTAACCCTTTGGTTCCAGTCGATTTGGTCATCGATCACTCGGTTCAAGTCGATTTTTATGGCTCGCAAGATTCTCTCAAAAAAAACGTCGACATGGAATTTGAGCGCAATTTAGAACGCTATGAATTTCTAAAATGGGCGCAAAAATCCTTCAATAATTTCCGCGTCGTTCCACCCGGAACCGGAATTTGTCACCAAGTTAACCTTGAAAATTTAGGCTCGGTCGTCTTCAACAAAGAAGAAAATGGCGAAAATTTGGCCTATCTCGACACGGTTGTAGGAACCGACAGCCACACAACTATGATTAACGGTCTTGCAATTTTGGGCTGGGGCGTTGGTGGAATTGAAGCCGAAGCAGCAATGCTTGGCCAACCAATCTCGATGTTAATCCCCGAAGTTATTGGCTTTAAGCTTACAGGCAAGCTTAATGAAGGCATCACCGCAACCGATTTAGTTTTGACAATCACTAATATTTTACGCAGCAAAGGTGTCGTGGGGAAATTCGTCGAATTTTATGGCCCAGCTCTTGAGTTTCTAAGTTTAGCTGATCGCGCCACAATCGCGAATATGGCGCCAGAATATGGCGCAACTTGCGGAATTTTCCCGATCGACAAAGAAACCTTAAACTATCTACACCTTACAGGGCGTAGCCAAGAATCAATTGATTTAGTTGAAAAATATGCGAAAGCTCAAGGAATTTTCGTCGAAAATTATAACTTGGAATTAGAATTTAGCGAAGTGTTAGAACTAAACATTTCAACGATTGAAGCCACTATTGCCGGCCCAAAAAGACCTCAAGACAAAGTTCTTTTGAAAGAAGCTGAACAATCTTTTGCGAAAATTTTGCAAGAGTCAGAAAACAAAGAAACCAAGCGCACCTTGATTTCAGAACTCAACACCGATTTAGGTGATGGCGACGTCGTAATTGCCGCTATAACTTCTTGCACCAACACCTCAAACCCTTCAGTTCTAATTGCCGCAGGCCTAGTTGCCAAAAACGCAGTTGAGCGCGGTTTGAAAGTCAAGAAATATGTCAAAACCTCTCTAGCCCCCGGCTCTCAAGTGGTCAGCGAATATCTCGAAAATTCAGGATTACAAAAATATCTCGACAAACTCGGTTTTAACGTTGCGGGTTATGGCTGTACAACTTGCATTGGCAATTCGGGGCCTTTACACGACAAAATTGAAGAAACTATAAAGTCCAAGAATCTTCTTGTTGCCTCGGTTCTTTCAGGAAACCGCAATTTTGAAGGCCGCATTCACCCGCTAACCAAAGCGAATTATCTTGCTTCACCGCCACTTGTCGTTGCTTACGCTCTTGCGGGATCAATGAAAATCAACCTTCTTCATGACTCAATCGGCCTTGACAACAAAGGTCAAAAAGTTTATTTGAAAGATTTGTGGCCAACAAAAGCCGAAATTGACGCAATCATTAACAAAAACATAAGTCGCGAAGTTTTCTCTAAAAAATACGCGAATTTGTTTGAAGGAAACAGTTTTTGGCAAGAAATTAAAACACAGCAATCAGACACTTATTCTTGGCAAGAAAACAGCACCTACATCAGATTGCCGAACTTTTTTGACGACCTAAATCAATCAAACGCCAACGAAATCAAAAGCGCGAAAATTCTCGGAGTTTTTGGCGACTCAATCACGACCGACCACATTTCTCCGGCCGGAAACATTTCAGCCACCTCGCCTGCCGCGGTTTATCTGAAAGAAAACGGCATTGAGCCTCGCGACTTCAACTCATACGGCGCAAGGCGCGGAAACCACGAAGTCATGATGCGTGGCACTTTCGCCAATATTCGCATCAAAAACGAAATGCTTGGCGGCGTCAAAGAAGGCGGATTCACTAAAACCACAGATTCCGACGAGATTGTCTCAATTTACGACGCCGCAATGCACTACAAAAAAAGCAACACACCATTGGTGATTTTTGCTGGCAAAGAATATGGCACGGGCTCTTCTCGCGACTGGGCTGCGAAAGGAACATTCCTTCTTGGTGTCAAAGCCGTCATAGCCGAAAGTTTCGAAAGAATTCACCGCTCAAACCTAGTCGGAATGGGAGTTCTGCCCCTTGTTTTCAAAAATGACGACAGAAAATCCCTTAAATTAAGTGGAAAAGAAACTGTTGATATTTTGGGAATCAATGCTAACATATCTCCTAAACAAGACGTAAAATGCGTCATAACTTATGAAAATGGCGAGAGAAAAGAAATCGTTTTAGTTTGTCGCCTCGACACCGGAAACGAAGTCGAATATTACAAAAAAGGCGGAATTTTGCAATATGTATTAACAAACGCGAAATAATTCAATATTAATTACACAATTTATTATGAAAGTTAGAGTTTCTGGTACTAATATGGATGTCGGTCAAGCCTTAACCGACTATGTTCAAGAACATCTTACGAAAGATGTAAAAAAATACTTCGAAAACGCAGTTAATGCCGAAGTTCACTTTTCGAAAGAAAATTCTCATATTGTTAAAGTCGTCATCACAGTTAATGAAGGCGTTCGCGGCGGAATTAGTGTTAAAAGCAACGCCGAAGCCGGAGACGCTTATGGCTGCTTCACTGAAGCTTTAGACAAAGCAGCAAAACAGCTTCGTCGCTATAAAAGACGCATCAAAAACTATCGTCGCAACGGCGGCGGAATTAAAAATATTGAGCCAAATTTCGATGCTTTCGATGCAACAAAATATGTCCTTCCTCCGCTAAATTACGATGTTTTCGCTGAAATGGAAGAAACTGAAAATAACACTCAAGATGAAAATCTTAACGTTATCAACGAAAAAGCCACTGACATTGAGCAATTAACCGTCAATGAAGCCGTAATGAAAATGGATTTAGCAGATTTGCCAGCTTTAGTTTTTATCAACAAAGAAAATGGCCGCATCAACGTGGTTTATCACCGCAAAGACGGTAATATTTCTTGGATTGACCCAAGCAAAAAATAGGCGCTTTTCAAGTCAAATTGAGGCTTAAAATCCAAAATTTGACTAGATTTAGAAAAAACCATTGCAAAATAAAAAAAATGGTTTAAAATTGGTGAATTATTAATAGGATTTTTACAAAACTTAAGATTTTTAAAAAATATGCAAGTATCAATTACTGGAAGAAATTTAGAATTAGGAATTAAATCTTTTAGAAAAAAAACTCAAAAAGAAGGTGTGATTAAAGAAGCTCGCTTAAGAAAAGCTTTTGAAAAACCTTCTGAAAGAAAGAAAAGAAAAGTTCAAGAAAGTATCGCTCGCAAAAAGAAAAAAAGAAACGAACATCAATCTTCTTAATTTTTTAGCGAAGAAATTATTTTAAAAAACCAATCATATTTCAAAATATGGTTGGTTTTTTTATGCCCGAAATCTAGATTAAATCAGCGATTTTTTCAATCATAACATCACCAAGTTCTTGCGAATTTTTTATCGAAATCGAATTCTGATAAAACGCGCCAACATTGTGCCCGATGCCAATTCCGACAATTTCAATTTTTCCTTCTTTCTCAATTTTGTTAATCACGCGGTGCAAATGATCGACCAAAATTTCACTGTCATTGTTTGAATTTGTAGAGTCATCGACCGGAGTTCCGTCAGAAATTATCATTAAAATTTTGCGCTTTTCGCTGCACTGCATAAGCCGCGATTTGGCCCACAGCAAGGCTTCGCCATCGATATTTTCTTTCAACATTCCCTCTTTTAACATCAGGCCCAAATTCACTTTCGCCTTCTTAAAATTTTGATTCGCGGCCTTATAAATAATATGGCGCAAATCATTTAACCTCCCCGGATTTTTCACACGCCCTTGCGCCTCCCACATTTTGCGCGACTTTCCACCCTTCCAATCAGCGGTCGTGAAGCCAAGAATTTCGGTTTTTACTGCAAATTTTTCGAGAATTCCTGCAATAATTTCGCAGGCCAAAGCGCTCATAACAATAGGATTTCCGCGCATCGAGCCCGAATTATCGAGCAAAATCGTCACAATCGTATCTTGATATTCGTGACTTTTTTGACGCACGAAAAAATTCTCCTCAAGTGGATTTAAAACGATTTGGGACAGTTTTTTTCTGTCAAGAATTCCTTCATTTTCACTTTGTTCAATTGCGATATTTCTTTTGGCTAGCAGCTTTTTTTTCAGCTTCATCGTCAATCTTTTTGAAATAGCTTCAAGCTTTTCTATTCTAAGCTCTAAGCCATATCGCAAAAGCTCTAATTCTTTTTTGTTTACCAATTTTTGCGGCAAAATTATTTCGTCAAATTTATTGCTAAAAACTTTATAAGCATTTCTGAATTCGATTTTTTCTTCTAAAATTTCTGGCGTCGAGTTGCTTCTGGATTGAACTTGGCCGACATTGTCATCTTTTATTTCATCAATTTTTTCCTGATTTTGCAAAGATTCATTTTCTTTTCCTTCTTCTTGGTTAAACTCTTCAACCGGCTTTTCATCAATGTTTTCTTGGTTTTGCGAAGATTCATTTTCACCAGATTTTTCTTGCACTTTTTTCGATTTCTCTTCTTTTTGTTGTTGATTTTTTTGCTGACTTTCGTTTTCTTGTTTTAGAAATTGCAGAAATTCGCGCACGTTATGCGCGAAGAACTCTTGATTATCAAGGCTTTGAGCCATTTCGCTAATTTTTTGAACAATTTTTTTATCGATATTTTTATATTTCAAAAAATCGTTAATTCTTTCAATTTCAAAATCAGCAAAATCATCTTCAATAATTTGCTTTAACAAAGTTATTGCAAACACTTGATTTTCGCTTGCAAGAGCAATATTTTCTTCAATTTTTTCAACAATATTTTTAGCAATTCCAAAATATTCATTTTTAACCAAAGCAATTAAACGAATTTTTTCAAAATCATCAAATAATTTCGCTTCGTTATCATTTAAATTAAAGTCTAATTTTAATTGATTGTGAGTTTTTTTATCGCTAAATAGCATATAGCACAAAGCCATGTCTGAAGAGGCTCTGGCGTCTTCTAAATTTTCAACTTTAGGCAAAATTATTCTATTTTCTTCAACCAAATTATGATTAAATTCAAAGAAATTATTATTCGCCAAAGAATTGTCGATTTTTATAGCATCGTCTTTGCCAAAAGCTTTTAAGATTGATAAAATTGTTTTTAAAAAATCATTATTTGTCATCGAAAAATCATTGTAAATATTGCTATATTATATCTAGGTTATTGATAATATTCAAGTGAGCTTGTAAGTTTTTTAAAAATACTTGTTATATTATAACACTATGAAAAATTATTTGATAATATCGGCTTCAGAGGCGGGTTTAACGCTGCTTGCGAAGGAGCAAAATGTTTATCCGCAAGGCTTGCTTGAGGAGGGCTAGTATAATAGGCTTGAGGAAGCGTTTGAGAATGTGATTGGCTAAGATCTTGTAGGGCCCACACCCTTGTGCTCGCCCGCAAAACCTCGCCCCATCTAATCTCCGAATCTTAATAAACTAACTCTAACTCAGAACTAGATTATAATTCATTTCTAACTCTAATTTCAAAACGCAAATCTAGGTTTGTTTATAGTTCACATGAATATTAAGGAATGCCAATTGTTACAAAAGCCGTCTTGCCAAGGGAATGATTTAGCTGCGTAGAAAAAAATATGCCCGAAAGCTATTTAAAAAGAAATTGTAGTAGATTTTTTTCTAATATTGCGTTTCGTACTTCACTTGTTTAATAAAGTTATTCGTAAATCTTATTGGGTTTTTGCAAATTTTATTGCATTTTATTTTTTTTATTTGTATTAACTAATTAATTTTAATTTTTTTTAATCCGAATAATATATGCTATGTCTAAAACAAGTCACCTTAGTCCAGAAGAAAATGAACGACTACAAAAAGCAATAGCGAAGGAAAAAATATTTTGTGATTCTATTACTTGGCCAGATGCTTCCACAATAATGGATGATTTTGAGATCTTTCTTAAGATCTTTCTTAATAATATGAACAATTTTGACCAATTTATTAAGGACTTGGAAAAAAATGGAGATTTAGAAAAATTACAGGAATTATTAAATGAACAAAATATTGCTAATGGCTTCAATCATTTTTATGATAAAATAAAAGTTATATTCTCTACCCCAAAGGCAAAACCAGAATATGTTCGCATTTTATTGGATAGTGGTTTTTTTGATGACGAAATTATTCGTGATTATGATAGCTTGAATAATGTCAAGAAATTCTATCGAAAAAATAAAGATTATCAAAAAGGTCCCGCTCTTTATGTTAGAGTAGCTGAGGCAATTGAGGACAATAATATTGAAGAAGCCAAAAAACTAATTGATAAAGCTGGAGGAATTGATTTTCTTAAAGAAAAAGGAAAAGGTTTGTTACATTTTTCGTACGAAAAAAGAAATTTTGCCGCTCTTGATTTATTGCTTTCTTATGGAGTTGAAATTGATGATTTTGAAAATAAAAAAATCACTATATTGCAGTTAGCAGTACAAAGAGGTGATGAAAAAATGGTTGATTATATATTAACTAAAAATCCCGATCTTGAAAAGCTTTCTAAGACAATTTATATTGGGATTTCAGATCCAAGAGGTTATCCACAAACTGCATTACATTATGCAGCTATGAAAGCTGAATATAACCCGTCAATTACTCGTAAATTAATTGAGCATGGCGCAAAAATTGATTGCACTAATAATAGAGGCGGTTCTGCACTTCACTGTGCTATTTATTATTGTAATGTTGATGCTATAAAACATTTGTTATCATTAGGAGCTAATCCGCTCCTTGCAGATGAAGAAGGTCATACTGCGATAAGTTTATTAACACATCAAAACGGAGCTAGTTATGAAGCGATTCAAGAGATTATCCAATCATTGATTAATGTGGGTGTTGATATTACTTCTATCTTTGATATTAAGTATCTTTTAACTCAGGCTGTAACAAATGATAATTTAAATTTCATAAGATATATTTTATCTCGAGAAGATTTAATGAAATCAATTCCTGAAGAAGAAATATTTCCTTATTTTAGCAATATTTTGGGAAAGATTTCATATAAATCGCAATCAGGAAATCACGCTTCTGAATTTTTAGTTAAAGTTTTAGAATTAGTTGATATTAAAAATGCAATTAAAATTTTTAACAAAACTGCTAGTTTTTCTAGTAAAAAATTCTTTAAATTTGACAAATCTGAACAGCAAAAATTTACAGAAATATTATCTTTAATGCTTATAGAAGCTAGTGCTAATAACGATGAAGAAGGTAGAAAATTAATAGATTTTGTAAAAAAAGAATCTAAGGCGGAAGGTTTTTTAGATTTTCTAAGTCCAACATATTTATTAGCTTTGGGCTCAAAAGAAGCTTTTGATGAAAAAAAACCAATTCACATATTTATTAACAAATTGCTTGATTCGATAGATAGTCGCGTTGCAGAATGCGAAGTTGTGAAAGATAAATCGAGACATTTGCGGGTTTTAGCGCCCCTTTCGGCAGAATCAGCACTAAAATTACATAAGCAATTAAAGCCCGATTTGTTAAAAAAAGTTATAGATGATGCTTATGCCAAAGCTTATAGAGGCGTTAGCGATAAAGAGATTAGATTTTTATTCTCTTCAATGATTCCTTTTTTAAGTGATGAACAAAAATATAATCTTTGTGAAGTTATTTCAGACTTAACTTCTAATAATCTTGACCAAAAAGCGCAAATATATCAACAAATAACGCAAGAAAGATTATTAGATTCAATTTCTCGTTCTGGCATTCAAGCTTTAATTGATAACGGTTATTCAGACCATTTAATTGAAACGCTATTTTCTTTAGAAGAAAGGGTGCAAGATGAAATTTGTGAAGAATATTTAAAAGAATTTAGTCAAGAAAAAGATCTGTTATTATTAGAAAAGGCTATAAAAAATAAAGATGTTAAAACTCTTCAAGTTTTTTTTGATTGCGCTAAAGATGAGCAAAAAAAATTACTTTATAAAAGGATATTTGGAAGTTTTGATTATGGCGACAAAGAACAAAGAGATTTGAAAATTAAAGAAGCTATAGAGAATTTTTGTGCAAATACTAATGTGCAAAATGATGGTTATTTATCCAAAAAAGAAGAATATTTATTACAATTGGCAAAACGCAATATGGCTTTGCACATTTTACAAAAAGACGGCACTGCATTTGCAGAATTATATTTATGCGCTCAAGGGTTAGGCGAAAAATATCAGCAAGCCCTTATGGATGGCGAGTTAATTCCACTCGAGATCGCCGTTAAAATTCTTCAAGAGCAAGGAATTGTGCAAGATTTTCGTTATTTAGATAAAGATAAATATCCACAAGAAAGTTTTTTTGTTGAAGCCTTAAATGGCGCTTGCCAAGAAGTTCTTGAAGAGAATAGATTGACAGCCTTTGCAGCCCTTGCAAAAGAATATGAACTTGCCCAGATAAAATGCAGAGCTATAGAGGATAAATCGAAAACTAGCCCTAGTGCAGAACCTAGTGGCGCATCCGCTACACAAGCTTCTTGGAGGAATTTATGGAACATAGCTTCTAAATAAAAAGTCAATTATTACTATTCCTTGTAGGGGCGACCCTTGTGGTCGCCCGCAAACCTTGCGAGAATTAAAGTTAAAAATTGCTATGCTCCATTATGTTAATTCCCTGCGTCATTGCGAGGAGCCTTTAGGCGACGCGGCAATCCATTTAGCAAGATGTTCGAATGTTTATAAATTTTCTTTTTTATTTATTAAAAATGGCTTATCTGCCTTTTGCAGTACTAGTTCTTTCCATAATGTCGTTTCTCCAAAATCAGATCCTCGCAAGAAAAATTTAAGTTCAATATCTCTATAAACTTCTATAATCGACTTGTGACATTTTTGTATGCTGTCCATACTTAAATTACCGCTAAAACTTTTAAAATCTGAATGTGCAACAACTTGATCTGTGTAAGCTCTTACTTCCAAAATTTCTAAAGTTCTTAACTTTGCTTTTAGTTGTTCGATGTAATTTTTGCTAATTTTATCAGAAGCTTTTCTGTTCACGCCGTTTTCTGATAAAATATCAAACATAGCATTTGCATAGTCTTCTTCATTTTTATAAAAATTACAGAACGATATTCTATTCAAATGACAAACATTCTTTTCTATATCAGTTAATAAATTCATTAATGAACATGTATCTTGCCATCTTTTAGATTCTTCTGTAATTCGTCTTACATATAATGACTGTGTTTCTAGATGCCATTTTTTTAAAGATCTAATTAAATATTCATTCGAGCAAAAATATTTTTCATAAATCTCTTTATTTTCCGACATCTCTAATCCAGAATCATTAAAAGTTTTGAATATAAAATCATCATCTACCATTAACTGAATATTAGACATGACAGAATGATTTACTAGACGCTGACCGGGTTGATGCTTTACTTCTCCTGTAAGATATCTTTCCCACTTTTCAAAAAGTTGTTCGATTTTCATTTGTTGTTAAATTTTAGATAAAAACCCCTCCGCAAGCTCCGAAACCCTCTTCAACTCGCCTTCCGTCTTCTTCCTAAAATTCGCATAAGCAAACTTCAACCGCGGATTTTTCTCTAACAATTTTTTATTTCTATTAATAAAATCCCAATAAAGATAATTAAATGGGCAAGAATTATTTTCAAGCAAAGTCTTGGGGCTGTAGGCGCATTTGCCGCAATAATCCGACATTCTATCGATATATTTCCCACTCGCCGCATAAGGTTTTGACGCAACAATTCCGCCATCGGCAAAAATCGCCATGCCATGCGTGTTTGGCAATTCAACCCACTCAAACGCATCCATATAAACAGCCATATACCACGCATTAATTTCATCAGGGTCAATTGCCGCAAGTAGCGCAAAATTTCCCGTCACCATCAAGCGCTGAATATGGTGCGAATAAGCATTGACGCGGGTTTGCTTAACAACTTGCTTAATACAATTCATTTTGGTTTTGCTTTCATCCCAATAAAACTCAGGCAATTTGCGCTTAGCGTTAAAAAAATTAAGCTCTTTATATTGCGGCATTTTCAACCAATAAATTCCGCGAATATATTCACGCCAACCAATAATTTGACGAATAAATCCTTCGGCCGAATTTAGCGGACATTTGCCTTGCGAATAATATTCTTCAACTTTTTTACAAACATCAAGAGGGTCTAAAAGCCCGATATTCATATATGGAGCAATAATGCTATGAAAACCAAAAGCAAAATTTTCACTCATCGCATCTTGATATTTTCCGAAATTTTTTAAGCGATTTTTTAAAAAATCTTCAAATAAAATTTCGGCATTTTTTTTATCAACAGCGTAATAAAAATTTTCAATTTCACCAAAATTTTTACTAAATTTTTCTTCAACCATTTTAATCACTTCTAAAGTGATTTTATCAGGTTTTATTTTTGGAATTTCAGGGATTGAAAGCCCGCGTGGCATAGTTTCGCGGTTTTCACTGTCATAATTCCATTTGCCGCCAATTGGTTTATTTTTTTCCATCAACAAACCAGTTTTTAGGCGCATTTTGCGATAGAAAAACTCCATCAACAAAGATTTTTTACCCTTAGCATATTCTTGAAAATCTTGGTGCGAGGCAATAAAGCGATCATCAGATTGTATTTCAACATCAATATCAAAATCTTTTTTCCACAATTCAACTTCTTGCAAAACCCTTAATTCTGAAGGCTCGGTGATGATTATTTTTTTCGGATTTGATTTTTTTATTTGATAAATGAGTGCTTCAGAAAAATTTTTAAAATTGAATTCATCAAGTTTAAAATATTCAACTTTGATATTTTTTGCCCTTAATTCTTGCGCAAAATGGCGCATTGCCGAAAAAATCAAAACTAATTTTTTCTTGTGATGCCAAACATATTCGGCCTCGCTTTTAACTTCTGCAAGCATTACAATGTCGCCTTTTTCAAGGGTTTTAAGCGATGATAAATTATGCGATAATTGATCGCCTAAAACAAAAATTAATTTCGACATTTTTTATAAATTTATGCAAAAGCGCTAAAGGCTTATAATTTAAGCCTTGCGAAAAAAAAATCTAAACATAATCTGTATAACCTTTTTCTGCGCCGCCGTAAAAAGTTGCGCGATCATATTTTGTTAAAGGCTTGTTATCCTTGATTTTAGCGGGCAAATCGGGGTTTGAAATAAACCATCTGCCAAATGCAACTGCGTCAACTTCGCCGCTTTCAACCGCCTCTATAGCATTTTGCGCATTATATCCGCCTGCTGAAATTAACGCATGCGAAAAATATTTTTTAAATAATTTTGAAGTGTTTGGGGCTTCCTCAGAAATTTTATCATCGCCACCAGCGCTTGTGGCTCTAGGTTCAATTAAATGCAAATATGCGATTTTTCTTTTATCTAATTCTTTAATTACATAACTAAATAATGCAATTGGGTCGCTGTCTTTCATATCGTTAAATGTGCCATAAGGCGACAAACGCACGCCAACTTTGCCTGCGCCCCAAATTTTTATAACTTCATCAAGCACTTCAAATAAAAATTTGGCGCGATTTTCAATTGATGCACCATATTCATCCGTTCTTTGATTAGAGCCATCTTGCAAGAATTGATCAAGCAAATAACCATTAGCGCTATGCACTTCAACGCCGTCAAATCCTGCCTCTAACGCATTTTTTGCAGCATTGATAAAATCACTCACAATTGCTTTAATGTCGCTTTTATCAAGAGCGCGCGGCGTTTCAAAATCAACTTGGCTAAAATCTTTAGTAAAAGTTTTGCCGCTTGGTTTTATGGCCGAAGGAGCTACAGGAGAGCTTCCACCGTCTTGAAACGAACTATGCGAAATGCGCCCCACATGCCATAATTGCGCAAAAATTTTGCCGCCATTTTTGTGAACTTCATCAACAACAAGCTTCCAGCCCTGTGTTTGCGCGGCCGTATGAATGCCCGGAGTTAGCGGATAACCCTGCCCTTGGTTTGAAACTTGCGTTGCTTCAGAAATTATAAGGCCGGCTGATACGCGCTGCGCGTAATATTTGGCGTTTAATTCATAAGGAATATTTCCGGGTTGTGCGCTTCTCATACGAGTGAGTGGCGCCATGATGATGCGGTTTTTAAGCTCGACATCGCCAATTTTTAAAGAGTCGAATAAGTTTGTCATGATATTATAAATTAAATTAATTGTTGTTCATTTAATTATATAATAATGATTTGAAAAATTTAAAGGAGAATTAGAAAAAATATTCGCCTACAACATCTCTTTCAAAACCCGCGCCAATTTCTCAATCTGACATTTTTTATGCTTGCTTGAAAAAGTAATGCGAAGCCTTGACTTATTTGACTCTACTGTTGGCGGCCTAATTGCCGAAACTAAAAACCCTTTTTCTTGAATTTCATTTGCAATCTGCAAAGTTTTAAGCGCATCGTAAGTAATAATCACCACAATTGCCGATTGCGGTTTTGGCAAATTCATTAATTTGCAAAAATATTCAGCATTTTCTAAAGTTTTTTTGCTAAGATTTTTTTTCTCAATAATTTTTAAAGATGTAAGCGAAGCCGACAAAGCACTAGGTGGAAGCGCTGTTGTATAAATTGACGATTTTGCAAAATTGCGCAGATAGTCAATTGTTGTTTTGTCAGACGCAACATAGCCGCCAAGAGAGCCAACCGCTTTTGACAAAGTTCCCATTTGGATTATGGGCCAAGAAGGCGTCAACGATGCGCTCTTGACATCATATAAACTGTGTGCGCTGTCAATCATCAACATCGCGCCAAACTCTTGCGCCAACTCCTGCAGAGCCCTAACCTCACCCCTATCGCCATCCATCGAAAATATTTCTTCGGTAATAATTAATATTTTTTGGTATTTTTTAATATTATCAGATATTACTTGCTTCGCATGCTTGATATCATTGTGCGCAAAGCGCATTAATTTGGCGCCGCTCAACTTCACGCCGTCAATCAAACATGAGTGAATTAATTTATCAGCCACCACCAAATCATTCTCGCCAACTAAGGCCGGAATCAAGCCAATCGCGGTTTGATAGCCCGACGAAAACACCAGCGCGTCTTCGCAGTTTTGCATTTTCGCAATTTTGCTTTCAAGCTTTTGATATAAAGAATTATTCCCACAAACATATCTAGAACCCCTTGAACCCACGCCAAACCTAAGCGCGGCACAAATCGCAGATATTTTTACGCAAAAATTATTCGCCAAAGAAAAATAATCATTTGACGAAAAACAAATTAATTTGCGATTATTTTTTATGACCTTAACATCACCGATAAAATCAGTGTTAGCAAGAATTCGATGAAGATTTTGAGATTTGAGAGAATTGAGTTTTTCTTCGAAATATTTTTTCACAGACATTCTAATTTTGATGTGAATCAGATTTCATGAAACAAATTCTTGCAACAAAATAAATTCGTTGCAAGAATTATGAGATTTTTTACACGTCTAAATTCACAACTTTCAACGCATTTTCTTGAATGAAATCGCGGCGCGGCTCAACAACGTTGCCCATAAGCGTTGAAAACACTTGGTCGGCTTCGTCATATTGCTCAACTCTCACTTGCAAAATTGTGCGATTTGCCGGATCAAGCGTGGTTTCCCAAAGCTGTTCGGCGTTCATCTCACCAAGACCTTTAAAGCGCTGAATCGTCATGCCTTTTTTGCCAAGCTCGATGATGATATTAGCCAATTGATTTGGTTTTGAAGCAACAAAAGCCTCTTCGCCTTTCATCAACTTAACTTCGCCAACAAAATTTTCAGAGATTTGCTCGGCAAGCTGTGCAACAACAGCAATTTCAGGCAAATCAAAACTTGCTTTTTTGATGATGTAAGAAGTTTTTACGCCTCTAGTTTCTTTCACAACTTCAACGTCGCCCACTTCAGTAATTTCGCACTTCCATTGCACTTGTTCATCGCAATTTATTTGCAACATTTTTTCAATTTTCGCGCTCAAAGCTTTTGTTTTTGACGAATCTTCAATCGCTTTTTTATTGAAAGCGCCAGACATTGCCAAATCTTCGATAACTTCAATTGGCGCAAGCCTTGACAAGCTTTGCGTTAAATGAGAAAATTTATTTAGCTTGTGGATAAACTCAAGCAA